>JAUIEL010000546.1 GCA_030428825.1 bacterium | reverse complement strand
AGGAGGCCCGCGCCACGATTCGCGATCCCGCGGTCCGCGACGCGACGACCGGCGCGGACCGCCGCGTCGGGACGACGACCGCCGGGGCCCGCCGCGCGACCGCTCCGATCGGGACGGCCCGCGCCGCGACTCGCGCTTCGGCGGTCCGCGTCGGGACGGCGACCGCCGGGGTCCGCCGCGCGACCGCTCCGACCGGGACGGCCCGCGTCGTGACTCGCGCTTCGGCGGTCCGCGCCGGGACGACGACCGCCGGGGTCCGCCGCGCGACCGCTCCGACCGGGACGGTCCGCGACGCGACTCGCGCTTCGGCGGTCCGCGCCGGGACGACGACCGCCGAGGGCCGCCGCGTCGCGACGACCGGGACGGCCCGCGTCGTGACTCGCGCTTCGGCGGTCCGCGCCGGGACGACGACCGCCGAGGTCCGCCGCGCGATCGTTCCGACCGGGGCGGCCCGCGCCGAGACTCGCGCTTCGGCGGCCCGCGCCGAGACGACGCCCGCCGGGGCCCGCCGCGGCGAGACGACCGCGGCGCGCCGTCGGGGCCGCTGCTCGATGCGCCGCGGGAGGAGTCGGCGCGCAGCCTCGCCGTCCGGACGCTCGCGCGGCTCGACGCCAACCGGAGCGTGCTGGTCCCCGACCTGCTCGACGACCTCGACGCGGCCGGGAGGCTCGACGCCCGATCGCGCCGGTTCCTGCTGGAGCTGGTGTACGGGGTGCTCCGCCGTCGCTCGACGCTCGACTGCATCCTCGCCGCGTACTCGAACGAGCCGCTCGCGCGCCTCGACCCCGACTGTCTGCAGGTCCTCCGCCTCGGGCTGTACCAGCTCCTCTGGCTCGACGGGGTCCCGCCGTTCGCGGCGATCTCCGAGTCGGTCGAGCTGCTGTCGCGCCGGCACGCCGGCGTGCGCGCGTTCGTGAACGGCGTCCTCCGCACGATCGACCGGGAGGCGCGGCGCGTGGAGGTCTCCCTCGACCGCGGCGGCGCCAGCGCGCGGAAGCGGCTCGACCTCTCTCCCGAGCGCGTGGCGTTCTTCTCGAAGCCGGTCTTCATCGACCCGGACGAGAGCCGGGCCCTCCACCTGGCGCAGGTCCACTCGATGCCGGTCTTCCTGGTCGAGCGGTGGCTCTCGCGGCACGAGCCGGCCCTGGTCGAGGCGATCCTCGAGGCGAGCAACCGGAAGCCTCCGGTCACCGCCCGCATCCAGCGGTTGAAGACGAACCGCGACTCGCTCCTCCGGCGGCTCGTCGCCGAGGGGATCGATGCGCGCGCCGGGATCCTCGACGAGTCGATCCAGATCGACGCGGCGCCGATGGACATCGTCCGCTCGGCCGCGTTCAAGGAGGGGCTCCTGTACCTGCAGGACGAGGCGGCGATGAAGGTCGCGCACGCCGTCGAGGTGAAGCCGGGCGAGCGGATCCTCGACCTCTGCGCGGCGCCGGGCGGGAAGGCGACGCACCTCGCCGAGCTCGCGTCGGACGAGGCGGAGATCGTCGCGGCCGACCGCGACCTCCGCCGGCTGGAGCGGGTGAAGGAGAACGTGGCGCGGCTCGGGCTGACGCGCGTCGTTCCGGTCGTCTGGGACCCGCTGGGCGAGGAGCGCCCGCCCGAGGAGGTGCGCGGCACGTTCGACGCCGTCCTGCTCGACGTCCCGTGCTCGAACACCGGCGTCCTCGCGCGGCGGCCCGAGGCGCGGTGGCGCGTCTCCGTCGACGCCATCCGCGAGCTCGCCGACCAGGGGCGCCGGCTCCTCCACGAGGCGGTGAAGTCGGTCCGACCGGGCGGGAAGCTCGTCTTCTCGACCTGCAGCCTGGAGGACGAGGAGAACCGGGACGCCGTCAAGCGGGCGCTGGTCGCGAACCCGCGGCTGACGCTCGTCCGTCAGGAGGAGACGCTGCCGTCCCCGAACGGGCCCGACGGCGGGTTCTTCGCGCTGTTCGACGTCGGCGGCGGGGGGCGGTGAACCTCTACTACAACACCAACGGTCTCGCGCACCACCGCCTCGACGAGGCGGTCGACCTCCTCGCCGACCTCGGCTACGACGGCGTCGCGCTCACCCCGGACGTGGCGCACCTCGACCCGTTCCGGACGTCGGCGGCGGAGGTCGACGAGCTGCGGGACCGGCTCGAGCGGCGCGAGCTCGGCGTCTCGATCGAGGCGGGCGCCCGGTTCGTCCTCGACCCGCGGCGGAAGCACCACCCGACCCTCCTCTCGTCGGACGGGCACGAGCGCCGGCGCGAGTTCTACGAGCGGCTGATCGAGCTCGCCGCGGCGCTCGGGAGCCCGCTCGTCTCGCTCTGGTCGGGTGTGCGCGAGGCGGACACGCCGCCGGGGGACGCGGGGTTCGCGCTCCTCGCCGAGCGGCTGAAGCCGGTGCTCGAGGTCGCGGCGGAGCAGGACGTGCTGCTCTGCTTCGAGCCCGAGCCGGGGATGCTGGTCGAGACGGTGGAGGGGTACCGGCGCCTCCTCGGGCACCTCCCGGGGTTCGACCTCGGCTTGACGATCGACGTCGGCCACCTCGCGGCGAACGAGACCCGCCCGTGGGAGGGGCACGTCGTGGCGGCGGCGGAGCGGCTCCGGAACGTCCAGCTCGACGACGCGAAGGTCGGCGTCCACGACCACCTGATGTTCGGGGAGGGGGACCTCGACCTCACGGCGATGGCGCGGGCGCTCCGCGAGATCGAGTTCGACGGCCCGTGCGCGGTCGAGCTCTCCCGCCATTCGCACGACGCCGCCCGGATCGCCGAAGCGGCGCTGAAGACCCTGCGGGACGTCGGTTTCTGACCGACACCGAAGCGGGGGGCAGGGGCGACGAGCCGGGAGCGGACGGCCCGACATTCCGTTAAGGTTTTGCCAACCGATCGCCGCGGCTCGTTCGTTTCACGGAAAGAGCCAGGCTGCCCGTCCCCCGGGGGGACGGGGGGGAGGTCGAACGAAGATGGTTTCGGACAACCGCGACCGGACGCAGTTCAGGGACTGCCCCACGCGCGAGGACGAGGGGGACGGCGGCCCGCTCGTGCAGCAGCACATCACCGAGGAGACGTGCCACCAGCGGCAGGAGCGCGGGTACCACAAGTGCCACGCGTGCGCGTGGCACGAGGTCGCCCGCGTGAAGCGGAGGCTCGTGCCGATCCCCGTCTGGTGACGGGGTGAAGCGCGTGGGTCCGTAACCGCGAGCCCGGATTCGACGTCTCCTCCTCGACGGCGGTCTCCGCCGTCGGGGGTATCCTCATGGTCATGAGCACGCCGGACACCGCGCGCCGCTACACGTACGCGGACTACGAGAAGCTCCCCGACGACGGTCGCCAGTACCAGGTGATCGAAGGGGAGCTGTTCGTGACGCCGGCGCCGGTCCCGAAGCACCAGCTCGTCGCCGGGGCGATCTACGGCGAGATGCGCGCGCACGTGCGCACACACGGCCTGGGGGTCGTCTTCGTCTCGCCCATCGACCTCATGCTCGCCGACGACACGGTCGTCCAGCCGGACGTCGCGTTCGTCGCCGCCGACCGGAAGGACCTGATCGGCGAGAAGTTCCTCGAGCGGGCGCCGGACCTCGTGGTCGAGGTCCTCTCGCCGTCGACCCGCCGGATCGACCTGGTCCGGAAGCGGAAGGTGTACGAGGAGCACGGGGTGCGCGAGTACTGGGTCGTCGACCCGGAGGTCGACCGGGTCGAGGTGTTCGTGCGGGAGGAGGGACGCCTCGTCCTCCGCGAGGAGGTGACCGAGGGGGAGGTCCGTTCGCTCGAGGCGGTCGAGGGGCTGGCGATCCCGCTGGCGACGGTCTTCGAGGCCCCGTAGGGCGCGGAGCGCGGCCCCCGGGAGGCGCGTTCTCGGCTACCATGCGCGCGTCGCTCGAAGACCGACCGGGAACCACCACCATGCGCATCGCCGTCCTCGCTCCGCTCGCCGCCTCCCTCCTCGCCGCGCCGCTCGCCGGTCAGGCCGTCCGGTCGACCGCGACCGTCACGCCCGAGGGGATCTTCGTCACCGAGCAATCGGACCTCGCGGCGCCGAAGGCCGGGCCGACCTTCACCAGCGGGACGAACCCGAACCCGTCGGCCGCCGGGCTGCGATGGACGCTCCCGAATCCCGCCGGCATGCCGTGGATCTCGATGCGGGTCGCGACCGGGAACCACGGGACGTTCCACTGGCTCGGTCAGGACCTGAACTTCCGCCGCGTCCAGCTCGTCGCGTCGACCGACGACCAGGCGCCCGCGCTCCCGATCTACGAGGACCCGTATCCCGCGGCGACCCTGGCGAAGGTCGAGATCGAGGCGGCCGACGAGGCGCCGACGGCGGTCGGCGTCTGGTTCGACACGATCAACTCGCAGTCTCAGGTCCGGCTCTACTCCGGCTTCTCCGCCACGCCGACGCCGTTCGCGGGGCCGGTCGTCCGCGAGCACGACATCTCGGACGACGGGTCGGTCATCGCGCTCGGCTTCACCGACACGAACGGGAACGCGGCGGCGGCGATCGTCGACCAGTCGTTCGCGCCGATCTCGACCGCGGTCGCGCCGACCGGGCCGTTCGTCCAGCTCGATCTCTCGGACGACGGGTCGACCCTCCTGATGGCGAGCGCGACCACGAACTACGTCTTCGACGTCGCGACCGGGAACCTCGTCTTCCAGGACTCCTCGACCGTCTTCCACCAGGCGCACGTCATCGACGGCGACGGCGACACGTGGGGGCGCGGCGGGTTCGACGTCCGGCTCTGGAAGCGGATCGGCGGGACGTACCAGCTCCTCCTCTCGTTCGACGACCCGTTCTTCCAGATCAGCTCGGGCTACACGGCGGCCGGCCTGTCGG
>JAUIEL010000545.1 GCA_030428825.1 bacterium | reverse complement strand
GTCGCGTCCCACCGCGCCCTCGTCGGCACCAACTGGCTGCGCACCGTGGCTTGGAGCGCGCGCGGCGGGATCGTGGCGTGGATGCTGGCGTCGGCGGGCGCGGCGGGTGCGGACGGCCCGTGAGGACCGGCGTCAGGCGACGGCGGCGGCGAACGACTGGAACAGGTCGCCGGGGAGGAGGTGTTCGAGGCGCCAGGTGATCGCCATCGGCCGCTCCCCGACGTGGCGGACGTGGGTCGCCGGGCCGAGGAACCAGAACGCGCGGTCGTTCGGACGGAGGCGAGCGAACAGCATCACGTCCGAACCGCGCGCCGCGGGGCCAGGCGGTTCTCGTCTCGCATCGTCTCCCCCGTTCCCCGCGCGCCTCAGCCCCCGAACCAGTCCCGGTAGAGCTCGGGCCGACGGTCGCGCAGGAAGAGGCGCCTCGCGTGGGAGCGCTCGACTTCGGAGAGGTCGAGGTCGCGGAGGAGGAGGTGGTCCTCGCCGGCGGGAGCGCGGGCGATCACGCGTCCCGCGGGGTCGGAGACGAACGACTCGCCGGCGAAATCGAGGACCTCCTCCTTCCCGACGCGGTTGCAGAGGGCGACGAAGCAGCCGTTCTGGAACGCGGCGACCCGCATCTCCGCCTCGTACAGTCCGTCCGGCCACTCGCCGACGGCGCCCGCCTGCGGGACGACGATCAGCTCGGCGCCGGCGAGCGCGAGGGCGCGCGTCACCTCGGGATAGTGGCGGTCGTAGCAGATGCACACGCCGACCCGCCCGGCGCGGGTCGTGAAGACCGGCGCGCCGGTGTCCCCCGGCGCGTAGTACCCCTGCTCGTGGAACCCGTCGTAGTCGGTGATGTGCAGCATCCGCTGGCGCCCGAGGAGCGCGCCGTCGGCGTCGATCACGAGCGACGTGTCGTATCCGCGGTCGCCGTCCCGCTCGAAGAGGTTCGGGACGACGACGACGCCGAGCGCGCGCGCCCGCTCGCGGAGGGTCGTGACCGTCGGTCCGTCGAGCGGTTCGGCGCGGTCGAGGACGGCGGCGTCGGCGCGGCGCTGGGGCCAGAACCGTTCGAACGCGAGCTCGGCGAAGGCGACGAGGTCGGCTCCCTCGGCGGCCGCGCGTTCGAGGGCGGCGACGGCGCGGGCGACGTTCTCCCGTTTGTCGGGTCCGGCGTGCTGCTGGACGAGGGCGAGACGCATGCGCGGAGCGTACCGGCTCTCGATTCTCGTTCACACCTCCGGCCGTCCGGGGCTCTTCGGGGCGGAGGTGATCGGCATGAATCGACGGGACGCGGTCGGCAGGATCGTGATGGGCGGAGCCGGGGCCGTGCTCGCCGCGTGCGGGGCGGCGCCGCCGAGGGACCGCGGCGCGGGGATCGAGCGGCTCCGGGCGGGGATCGAGGACGGCACGATCGACGCGGCGGCGGCCCTCGTCGATCCCGCGCACCGGACGCTCCGGGCGAGCCCGGAGTTCCGGGCCCTCATGCGGGAGCACCTCCGCGGCGCGACCTTGACGATCGTCTCCGCCGACGAGCCGGGGACGCCCCTCGAGGTGAGCGGCAGGGTCGTCGACACCGAGGGGAACCCGATCCGGGACGCCCGGATTCACGTCTACCAGACCGACGACCGCGGGTACTACGGCGTCGAGCGGAGCGACGACCAGCGGAACCCGCGTCTCTACGGGTCCCTCCTGACCGGGGCCGACGGCCGGTACGCCTTCCGCACCGTCCGCCCCGGTCACTACGCGCACGCGCCCGACGGCCCGCAGCACATCCACTTCGAGTTCCGTGCGGACGGACATCGCCGCGCGCGAGGGGTCGGTCCGCCGAGCCTCTTCTTCGCCGACGACGAGACGCTCCTCGACGAGTACCTCGAGGAGATCGAGTCGGACGGCGCGCACGTCGCGACCGTCGCGCGCGGGGACGACGGCGTCGAGCGGTGCACGTACGACCTCGTGCTCCGGCGGGAGTGACGGCCGGCCCGGCTCAGTCGCTCCCTCCGCCCGAGGTCGGCGCGCCGCGGACGTGGTCGAGCATCCCTCGGAAGTGGACCGCGCTCGGGTGGTCCGGCTCGTCCCGCGCCGCCCAGCCTTCGACGGCACGGCGCAGCCAACGCTCGGCCCCTTCGGCGTCCCCGACCTGGAGACGGCAGACGCCGAGGTTCCCGAGCGTCTGCAGCGTGCGGGGGTGGTTCGGCCCGTCGACGCGCTCCTGGAACTCGAGGATCTCCTCGAACCGGGCGGTCGCCTCGCCGTACCGGCCGAGCTTGAAGAGGGCGCCGGCGAGGTTGCCGCGCGCGACGAGCGTCTTCGGGTGGTCGTTCCCGAGGAGCTTCGACCGGAGCTCCACCGCCCGCTCGAGCAGCGGGTGCGCCTCCTCGAACCTCCCCTGTCGGAGCAGGAGCACCGCGAGGTTGTTCATCGTCGAGAGCGTGTTCTCGTGCTCGTCGCCCCAGACCTCTCGCCGGACCGACAGGATCTCGCGGTGCAGCCGCTCGGCGTCGTCGAGGCGTCCCGCGGCGTCGTACCCGAGCGCGAGGTTCCCGCCCACGACGAGCGCGTAGGCGTCCGTCCGTCCCGCCGTGCGCCGCCGCGACTCCCAGAGGGCCTCGTTGAGGGCGATCGACTCGTCGAGTCTCTGGGCCCAGAAGAGCGCCGACGCGAGCTCGCGACCGGACATGAAGGTGTCGACGTGCTTCGGGCCGAGTTCGGCCGTCCGGAGCTCGAACGCCCGTCGCGCGTGCGGCTCCGCCTCGGCGTAGAGGCCGAGCTCGACGTACGTTCCGGCGAGCGCGTGCCGGACCGCCGCCTCGACCAGCGGCGCGTCCTGGAACCGCCCCTCGATCCGGGTCGAGGCCGCGTCGAGCACGTCGCGCATCCGGACGTCGGCGTCGCGGGATCGCGCCGGGTCGGCGCCGCGGAGGAGGTCCTCGGTGAGGAACCGGTTCACCTCCTCGGTCACGCGTCGCTGCGCCTCGGCCGCCCGACGGCCCCGCTCCGCCTCGCGGAACTGCAGCATCGCGGCGATCAGGCCGGCCGCCAGCGCCGCCACGACGGCGAGGGTCGCGCCGACGAGGAGCCGGTTCCGCCGGACGAACTTCCCGACGCGGTACGTGACGGTGTCCGGGCGGGCGAGGATCGGGCGTCCGTCGAGGTGCCGCCGCAGGTCGTCGGCGAGCGCGCCGGCGTCGGCGTAGCGGCGCCGGGCGTCCTTCGCGAGCGCGCGCGCGAGGACGACGTCGAGGTCGCCGACGAGGGCGCGCCGTCCGGCGACGGTCGTCACTGCGGACGGCCGCGGCGGCTCGTCCCGGCAGATGGCGTCCTCGAGTTCGCGGGACGACGCCCCCTCGACCTCGAACGGAGCGCGTCCGGTGGCGAGCTCGTACAGGATCACGCCGAGCGCCCAGACGTCGGTCGCCGTCGTCACCTGCTCACCGCGCACCTGCTCCGGCGACGCGTAGCGCGGGGTCAGCATCCGCTGGCCCGTCCGCGTGAGGAGCGAGGCCTCCGGTCCGTCGTCGGCGAGGAGCTTCGCGATCCCGAAGTCGAGGAGCTTCGGCGCCCCGTCCGGCGTCACGAGCACGTTCGCCGGCTTCAGGTCGCGGTGGACGATGCCGCGCTCGTGCGCGACCTGGACCGCTTCGGCGACGGCGGCGACGAGCGCGATCCGCCCCTCGAGCGGGACGTCCCGGTCGCGGCAGTGGACGTCGAGGGGCACTCCCTCGACCGCCTCCATGACGAGGTACGGGCGGCCGTCCTCGGTCGCGCCGCCGTCGTGGAGGCGGGCGATGTGCGGGTGCGCGAGGTCCGCGAGGAGCTGGCGCTCGCGGCGGAATCGGCGGACCACCTCGTCGGTGTCGAGGCCGCGCTTCACGATCTTCAGGGCGACGTCGTGCCGGTACGCGTCGTCGTCCCGGCGCGCGAGCCAGACCGAGCCCATCCCGCCGCGACCGAGGAGGCGGACGAGGCGGTACGGCCCGATCCGCGCGTCCGCGCGCTCGCCGTCCGCGAACCCGCCGCCGAGCGCGCCGCGATACGCGGGGGAGGGGCGGAGCGTCTCGTCGACACGGTCGGCCGCCCGGAGCAGCTCCCGCACCTCGCGCCGCACCGCCGGATCGTCGCACTCCTCGTCGAGGCGACGCACGCCGGCTTCGAACGGCAGGTCGCACACCTGCTCGAACCACCGAGAGATCGAGGGCCACCGGTCGGTCATGGAAGGAGGATCGGAGCGCGGCCCTCGCGAGCACACGGAATCACGACATCGATTCCGACGAGCCGTTCGACCGTTCGATCTCCCGCTGCAGCCAGGCCCGAGCGAGCTTCCACGCGTGCTGGACCTGACGGCGGGAGCGCTCGAGGACCTCGGCCGCCTCCTCCTCGGTGAGCCCGGCGAAGAACCGCAGCTCGACGAGATCGGCGAGCCGCTCGTCCTTCTCCCTCAGCCGCGTGAGGAGCTCGTCGAGCGCGATCGGGTCGATCGTCCGGTCCTCCTCCCACGCGGCGAGCGCCTCGTCGAGGGGGACCCGATCCCGCCGGTCCTTCCGCTTCTCGGCCCCGCGCCGCCGGGCGTGGTCGACGAGCACCCCCCGCATCGCCCGCGCGGCGATCCGCATGAAATGGAGGCGGCTCCGGATCCGCAGGTCCTCGTTCTGTCGCAGACGGATCCAGATCTCGTGGACCAGCGCCGTCGCCTGCAACGTGTGATCGCTCCGCGCACCCGCCATCTTGGCGCGCGCGAGATCCTTCAGTTGCCCGTACAGCAGCACGAACAGCCGCTCCGACGCCTCCGGCACCCCCTCCTGCATCTGCCGGAGGAGCAGC
>JAUIEL010000544.1 GCA_030428825.1 bacterium | reverse complement strand
CCCACCGGACGGCGGCGTCGATCATCCGGACCGAGACGCCGCCGCCGCGCGCGTCCTTCCGGACGAAGAAGCAGACGATCGACCAGACCGGCGCGTCGTCGACCGGCGCGAGGACCCGCGAGCGCGCGAGCCGGCCGTACGACTCGCGTGGTTCGATCGCGACCCAGGCGACCGCCTCGCCATCCCGGTAACCGAGCAGTCCGGGGACGCCCCCGCCGTCGACGAACCGCTTCTGCCGCCGCCGATTGCCGGCCCCCTTGCTCGCCTCGTACTCCTTCGCCGCGAGCTTCGGCGTCAGGCACCAGCACCCGCCGCAGGCGCCGTTCTCCCCGAACAGCGTCACGAAGTCGGCCCATCGCTCGGGCGTGAGCGGTTCCACCGAAAACCCGCGTCGACGTCGCGCCATCCGTGACTCCGGTGATAGAAACGGCCTCCGGACCGATCCGGTTCTACCAGACGCCCGTGGAGCGACCGCCGTGACCACCCGACCCCGACTCGCCGTCCCGCTCGTCCCGGCGCTCGTCGCCGCCCTCGCCGGCGCGGCGCACGCGCAGTCGATCCCGACCCCCGAGGACCACCTCGGCCGCCCGGCCGGGACCGACTTCGAGCTCGCCGACTGGGAGCAGGTCTCGAGCTACCACCGACGGCTCGCCGCGGCCAGCCCGAGGGTCGCGGTCGACGTCGTCGGGACGACGACGGAGGGGCGCGAGTTCCTGCGGACCGTCGTCACCAGCGAGCAGAACCTCGCCTGGCTCGACGCGATCCGCGCCGACGCCGCGCGCGTCGCCGATCCGCGGGGCCTGACCGCCGAGGAGCGGCGCGCCCTCCTCGAACGCGCGAAGGTGGTCGTCTGCGTCTCGCTCCAGATGCACTCGACGGAGACCGCGGGGACCGAGTTCGGGATGGAGTTCGTCCATCGCCTCGCGACGTCGGAGGAGGAGCCGTGGCGCACGATCCGCGACCGCGTCGTGGTGGTCGTCTTCCCGTGCACCAACCCGGACGGTCTCGACGAGGTCGTGTCGTGGTACCGCCGCACCGTCGGGACCCCGTACGAGGGGACGGGGATGCTCCGCCTTTACCAGAAGTACGCGGGGCACGACAACAACCGCGACTGGTTCATGCTGAGTCAGCCGGAGACGCGGATCGTCACCGAGCAGCTCTACTCGGTCTGGCGGCCGCAGGTCTACTGGGACGTCCACCAGCAAGGGCGGACGCGCGAGCGGATGTTCGTCCCGCCGTACCGCGACCCGCTCAACCCGAACCTCGACCCCGCGATCATCGCCGGCATCGACGCGCTCGGTTCGCGCGCGCTGCTCGACCTGACCCGCGCCGGTCACGCCGGCGTGTCGACCGGCGTGACGTACGACATGTGGTGGAACGGCGGCAACCGGAACGTCCCCGTCCGCCACAACATCATCGGCCTCCTGACCGAGGCGGCGTCGGTGAACGTCGCCTCGCCGGTCTTCTTCGCGAAGGAGGACCTCGCCGCGCCGCGGGGGATCGACGGCGGGTACGTCCCGTCGAACCGATTCCCGATGCCGTGGCCCGGCGGCTGGTGGCGGCTGCGCGACATCATCGACTACGAGCTCGCGTTCGGGGAGTCGCTCCTCGCCTCGCTCGCCCGCGAGCCGCGCACCTGGCTCGAGAACGCGATCGCCGCCGCCGACCGGGCGATCGCGGCGGCCGCGCACGACGCTCCCGTGGCGTGGGTCCTCCCCTCCGATCAGGCGGACCGCGGGGCGGTGCGGCGGCTCGCCGACGCGCTCCTGCGCGGCGGCGTCGAGCTGCGGGTCGCGGGCGCGCCGTTCGAGGCCGACGACCGGACGTGGCCCGCCGGATCGATCGTCGTCGACCGCGCGCAGCCGTACGGCGCCCACGTGAAGGACCTGTTCGAGGTCCAGCGCTACCCCGACGGCGACCCGCCGTACGACGTCGCGGGCTGGACGCTCCCGCTGCTGCTCGGCGTCCACCGGGTCGAGGTGATCCAGCCGTTCGAGGTCGAGGCGACGGGCGTCGCGGACGCGGCGGCCGCCGTCGCCGGCTTCCCCGTCGCCGACGTCCCGGACGGAGGTCGCTCCGCTCGCGACAGCGACACGTGGCGCGACGTCTTCCGCCGCCTCGCCGCGAGCGAGACGCTGACGTTCTCGACCGGCGGGACCGATCCGGGCGCGTGGTACCCCGGCCTTCGGGACGAGAAGCTCGGGACCTCCCGCACGGTCTCGCCCCCGCGGATCGGCCTCTACGCGCCGTGGTCCGGCCACATGCGCGAGGGGTGGATGCGGTGGGTGTTCGACGCGTTCGAGGTCCCGTACGTGCGGGTGCGGAACGAGATGCTCCGCGCCGGCGCGCTCGACGACCTCCTCGACGTCCTGGTCCTCCCCGGCGTCTCCTCCGGCCACCTCGGCGAGGGACGCGAGTCCGGCTCGGTCTTCGAACCGTACGCGCGCGGGCTCGATCCGGAGGGCGCGGTCGCGATCGAGGAGTTCGTCCGGCGCGGCGGGACGGTCGTCGCGGCCGGCGCGTCGTGCCGGTTCGTCGTCGACCTCCTCGACCTCCCGCTCGTCGACGTCACGCGCGGCAAGGACGCCGGCGACTTCTCGTGTCCGGGGAGCGTCCTCCGCGGGGTCCCCTCGCGATCCCCCTACACGGCCGGTCTCCCGGCGTCGGTCCCGCTCTTCTTCTCCCGGTCGGCCGCGTTCGCGACGAAGAAGGACGCCGACGACGCCCGGATCGACGTCCTCCTCCGGTACGCCCCGACGCGGACCCTCCTCTCCGGCTGGATCCGCGCGCCCGATCGGATCGCCGGCGAGGCGGCCTGGCTCCGCGCCCGGCACGGCGAGGGGGCGGTCCACCTGTTCGGGTTCCATCCGCAGTACCGGAGCTGGTCGCAGGGGACGTTCCAGCTCCTCTTCCGCGCGATGCTCCTGCGATGAGAGCGACCGCGGCCGCCCTCGTCCTCTTCGGCCTCGCCGGGTGCGCCGCTCCGGGCGACGACGTTCCGCCGACACCGGACGCGCCGTACGCGGTCGTCCTCGGGACGGCGCAGGACGCGGGGATCCCGCAGATCGCCTGCCCCTGCGACCGGTGCGCCGCCGCGCGCGAGGACTCCGCCGCCCGACGCCTCGTCACGTCGGTCCTGATCGCCGACCCGCGCTCGGGCCGCCGCTTCCTCCTCGACGCGTCCCCCGACCTCGCCGAACAGGTCGAGCGCGCCCGCCCCCACCCGCCGGGACGCCGCCCGCCGCCCGGCCGACCGCCGCTGTTCGACGCGATCTTCCCGACCCACGCGCACGCCGGACACTACACCGGCCTCCTCGAGCTCGGGAACGAGGCGTACGGCGCCGACGGCCAGCGCGTCGTCGCCACCCCGCGGATGGCCGCCTTCCTCCGCGCGAACGACCCGTGGCGCTTCCTGGTCGAACGCGGCTTCGTCGTCCTCGAGGAGCTCCCGCTCGAGACGGAGATCGCGCTCGCCGACGACCTGACCCTCGAAGCGCTGCCGGTCCCGCACCGCGACGAGCACTCCGACACCGTCGCCTTCGTCGTCCGCGGCCCCGCCCGCGCCCTCCTCTACCTGCCGGACATCGACAAGTGGGACCGTTGGGACCGCCGCCTCGAGGACATCCTCGCCGACGTCGACGTGGCCCTCGTCGACGGCACCTTCTTCGCCGACGGCGAGATCCCCGGCCGCGCCATGGACCAGATCCCGCACCCGTTCATCGAGGAGACGATCGCGCGGCTGAAGGCGCTGCCCGAGGACGTCCGCGCGAAGGTCGTCTTCACCCACCTGAACCACACCAACCCCGCGGCCGACCCTGCGAGCGACGCGGCCCGGACGGTGCGGGAGGCGGGGATGGCGGTGGCGGAGGAGGGGCAGACGTTCGGGCTGGGAGGAGGAGCGACGAGAGCACGGGAGAGCGCGGGAGAGCACAGGGGAGCGCGCTGACGCGGAGAGGGCCGCGTCGGCGCCGAGCCTCGCGCGGCGAGGGACGCTCAGTCGATCCCGGAGGCGTTCACCACTCGTAGAAGCCTTCGCCCGACTTCTTTCCGAGCTTCCCGGCGCGGACCATCCGGCGGAGGATCGCCGGGGGGCGGAACTGCTCGCCGACCTCGGCGTGGAGGTGCTCGGCGATCATGAGGCGGACGTCGAGGCCGACGAGGTCGGTCAGCTTCAGCGGCCCCATCGGGTGGGCGTAGCCGAGCTCCATCGCCTTGTCGATGTCCTCGGCCGACGCGACGCCGGTCTCGAGCATCCGCATCGCCTCGAGTCCGATCACCAGCCCGAGGCGGCTGGTCGCGAAGCCGGGGGAGTCGTTCACCACGATCGACGTCTTGCCGATCGCCTCGGCGTACGCGCGGCAGCGCGCGAGGGCCTCGTCGCTCGTCTGCTCGGCGACGACGATCTCGAGCAGGCGCATGATGTGGACCGGATTGAAGAAGTGCAGCCCGATCGTCCGCTCCGGCCGGCCCGAGCGGGCGGCGAGCGCGGTCAGGGAGAGGGAGGAGGTGTTCGACCCGAGGATCGCGTGCTCGGGCGAGCTCTCGTGGATCGTCCGGAGGACCGCCGCCTTCAGGTCGAGCTTCTCGGGGACCGCCTCGACCGCGAGATCGATCCCCGCCGACGCCTCGGCGAGATCGGTGGCGGCGGAGATCCGCGCCAGCGCTTCGTCCTTCGCCTCGGCCGTCACCTTCCCCTTGGCGACCCCCTTGTCGAGGTTCGCCGTCAGCTTGGCGATCCCCTTCTCGACGAGCGCGGCGTCGACGTCGAAGAGGCGCACGTCGCACCCCGCCATCGCGGAGACCTGCGCG
>JAUIEL010000543.1 GCA_030428825.1 bacterium | reverse complement strand
TACAGGCTCCCCGAGAACAGCCCGACCCCCGCCACGAACGACCACCCCGCCCAGCGGATCGCGCGGCCGGGGAACGCCCCCGCCGCCGCCGCGACGCCGAGCAGCGCCAGCGCGTGGAACATCTGGTAGCGCGCCCCGGTCTCGACCCACGCCAGCGCCTCGGCGTCGAGCCGCGCCTTCAGGCCGTGCGCCGCGAAGGCGCCGATCGAGACCGCCAGCCCGCCGAGGAGCGCACCCAGGAGCGTGAACGTCCGGTCCATGCCCGCTACCCTATCGCCATGAGCGACCTGAAGCCCCTCCTCGACCCGATCTCCGAGTTCGTCGCCACCCTCGACGCCTCCGACCCGGCGGCCTGCGAGGCGGCGCTGAACGAGCGCTTCCCGGCGGACGGCGAGGCCGTCACCGCGCTCCGCGACGCCGCCTACGCCGCCGCCGAGGCCGGCACCCTCTGCGACCGGGGCGAGCCGGGGATGCGGTTCTCGCGCGTCGCCAAGCCGGACGCCACGCCGGGGGGCGCGTCGATCGACGCCGTCCTCATGGAGGACGCGGCCGGCCCGCCGCACACCCACCCGAACGGCGAGTTCTGCCTCTGCCTCGGCGACGGCCGCTCGACCTTCGAGGATCGTACGGACACCTGGATCGTCCTGCCGAAGGGGTCGCGCCACGTCCCGACGGTGAAGGAGGGTCGGATGCTGATCCTCTACTGGCTCCCCGAGGGCGCCGTCACCTGGGGCTGAGCGGCCGCGTCGCGCGTCAGCGACCGCCGCCGGACCGCCCCTCGCGCGCCTCGGCGGCGGTGTCGGTCACCCAGAGCCCCGACTCGAGCGCATCGGTCCGGAGGTCGTCGCCGCTCACCTGCCGGTAGATCGGGCTGTTCGTCATCAGGAACATCTGCGACGCGTACCGGTTCGGCCGCGGGCGGTACCAGTCCGGGTACTCCTCCTTGAACCGGTCGACCGCCTCGCCCCCCTCCGCGCGCGCCCTCACGTACGCGCGCCGCCGCTCGATGAACCGCTCGAGCTCCTCGTTCCGGCGTTCGTCGACCCGCGCCGGATCCCGCGGCGTCAGGAGGATCACCACCGACTGCACGTCGTCGACCTCGGACTCGTTCGAGAAGAGCGCCCCGAGCCCCGGCACGTCGCCGAGCCACGGCGTCCCCGCGTCGCGCTCGCGGTACTCCCGCTGGTAGAGCCCGGAGAGGACGAGCGTCTCGTTCATCCGCAGGACCGCCTGGCTCTTGACGCTCGTCTTGTCGAACCGCACGTCGGTGTCGCCCGCCGCATCGGAGAGGACCTGCAGCCCGAGGATGCTGGTCCGCACCGCCTCGACCTCGACCCGCACCCGCTCCTCGCCGTCGTCCCCGCGCGTCCGGAGGAGCGTCGGCGTCACGTCGAGCTTGATCCCGAACGGGTACGGCTTGATGTCGCCGTTCTCGATCCCGTTCACCTGGAAGACGATCTCGCCGCCGGAGAGGAACTCGGCGCGCTCGCCGTTCAGCGCGGTCAGGTGGGGCCGCGCGAGGACCGACACCTGCTCGCGCACGGCGTTCGCGAGGTTGACGTCGTAGTCGACGCCGGCGGTGAACAGGTGCGCCGTGCGCGTCGCGGTCGAGACCGGGCCGATCACGCCCGGCGCCTGGACGCCGATTCCGCCCGGCGAGTTGTCGGCGAGGAAGAAGTCGTACCGCACGTCGAGCAGCCGGAGGAAGTCGAACCCGACCGACGTCGACGCGAGGTCGGAGACCACGACCAGGATGACGTCGATCTCGATCATCCGCGCCGGATCGGCGACGTCCTCCGTCGTCAGGTCGACGACCGCGTCGCGCCCCTTCAGCACCCGGTCGAGGGTGCTCCGCTCGGCGGCCGAGCGGGTCCACCCGGTCACCACGAGCGCGTCGCCGCGGCGCTCGGCCCGGACGTGCGGGAGCTCGCGCAGCAGCGCGTCGAGCGCGGCGACGTCGTCGGCCGCCGGCGCCGCCGCGCCGAGGATCGCGCCGAGGAGGAACGCGACGGCCGATGTCACGACGCCGCCCCCCGCAGGAGGTCGAGGTTCGCGCGCGCGGACGCGTTCTCCGGGTCGAGCGCGAGCGCCTCCTCGAACGCGGGCGCGGCGAGCTCCGGCAGGCCGACCAGGAAGTACGCCTTCCCGAGGTTGTTGAACGACGGCGCGTGGTCCGGCCGGAGGCGCACCGCCTCCTCCAGCAGGCGCGCCGCGCGGAGCGGGTCGCCGTCGTCGAGGTGGAGCGTGCCGAGGTCGTACAGCACGGCCGCGTCCGTCGGGTCGATCGCGAGCGCCCGCTCGTAACCGACGACGGCGAGGTCGCGCCGGCCGCGCAGGACGTGGAGCGCGGCGCAGAGCCGGTGCCCCTCGGCGTCGCGCGGCGCGAGGGCGAGAGACCGTTCGACCAGCTCCTGCGCCCCGTCGAGGTCCCCCTCCGCCGCGGCCGCGCGCGCCGCCTCGCGGAGCCCCTCCGGCCGCTCGATCGACGGCGCGACGCACGCCCCCCCTCCGGTCAGCGACGCCGCCAGGACGATCAGGAGACGCGCGCCGGCGCCGGTCGGTCGATTCGGTGGCCCCATGTCGATCGGAGTCTACGGGTTCCGCCCGCGAGCCGAAGCGCCATCGAGCGCTCGCCGCAGCTCCCGCGCCGCCTCCTCCGGGTCGTCCGCCGCCACGATCGCGCGGCTGACCGCGATCCGGTCGCCGCCGGCCGCGACGACCTCCGCGACGTTCGATCGGTCGATCCCGCCGATGGCGAAGCACGGGAGCTCGAGGCCCGCGAGGCCGCCGAGCGCGGCGGGCCCGATCACCCGCGGCCGCGCCTTCGTCGAGGTGGGGTACATCGCGCCGAACCCGACGTGGTCCGCCCCTCGCGCGCCGGCCGCGAACGCCGCCGGCGCGTCGTGGGTCGAGAGCCCCACCAGCGGGATCGGACCGAGACGGCGGCGCGCCTCCTCGACCGGCACGTCGTCGCGGCCGACGTGGACGCCGTGCGCCCCGGCCGCGATCGCCGCGTCGAGGTCGTCGTCGACGAGGACCAGCGCCGCCTCGCCGACGCCGCGGACCAGCGCGGCCGCCAGGCGCGCGACCTCGTCGGTCGGCCCGCCCTTCCACCGGAGCTGGACCACGTCGACCCCGCCCCGCACCGCCGCGGCGGCGAGCGCGAGGACGTCGCCGTCCGCCGGGCCCAGGAGGAGCTGCAGGCGCGCGCGGGAGAGGCGGATCCGCAGGTCCGACGCCCGTTCCGAAGAGTGACTTTTTGTCATGACGCGTTCACCACTTCCGACCTCGGTGACATTCTGACGTCCCCCCGGACGCGGACCGTCCCCGATCATCCATCGTAAGTCGTTTCTTCCCGGAGGTTCGTGTCGGCCCCTCCGCGTCTCCGATTGGCACCCCGTTTGATTGGCCCTCCCCGTCCCGGTCCGTGCCGGGGCAGGAGCCGGGGGCATCGGCAGCCCCCGTCGACGAACCATGAACGAGAAGACGATCCAGGACCTGCGCATCCTGCTCGCGGACGACGACGACGACGTCCGCCGGGCGCTCAGCGAGTTCCTCCGAGCCGAGGGGTACCGCATCCTGGAGGCCGACTCCGGCCCCGCCGCGCTCGAGATCCTGCATCGCGAGCCGATGTCGGTCTCCTTCTCCATCATGGACGTCGACATGCCGGGGATGACCGGGATCGAGGTGCTGAGGATCGTCCGACAGCAGGTCGGCGCGCTCCCCTGCATCTTCATCTCCGGCGACGACTCCCGGCGCCGCCAGGCGGAAGCGATGGAGGTCGGGGCGTTCTCGCTCCTCCGCAAGCCGGTCGCCCTCGACCTGCTCCGCTTCTCGATGCAGCGGCTCCTCGAACGTCACTACGGGAAGTCCCCGTAGGCGGCCCGGGCCGCCGCGGGACCACGAATCGAAGGCCAGCGCGCCGGCGGAGGGCGACCCGCTCGTTCCCCGTCGGTGTTCGCGGAAGGAAAGAAGAGAGAGAGAGAGGACATGGCGACCAAGACCAAGAGCAAGAGCAAGACGACGACCAAGGTGAAGCCCCTGAACGAGCACGTCCTCGTGCGCCCGGCCGAGGCCGAGGAGAAGACGCGCGGCGGCATCATCCTGCCGGACACGGCGCAGGAGAAGCCGGCCCAGGGGACCGTCGTGGCGCTCGGCGAGGGGAAGCTCCTCGACGACGGCTCGCGCGCCGCGTTCCAGGTGAAGGTCGGCGACGTGGTCATCTACTCGAAGTACGCCGGCCACGAGCTGACGATCGACGGCGAGGAGTTCAAGGTCATCCAGGAGTCCGACGTCTACGCGATCATCGACTGATCGCCGGCCCGTATCCGCACGCACGAATCGAATCCGAAAGAGAAGAGAGGATCCATGACCGCCAAGAAGATCGCCTATGACCAGGAGGCGCGCGAGCTGATCCGCAGCGGGATCAAGAAGCTCGCTCGCGCCGTCAAGGTCACCCTCGGCCCGCGCGGCCGGAACGTCATCATCCAGAAGTCGTTCGGCTCCCCCACCGTGACCAAGGACGGCGTCACCGTCGCCAAGGAGGTCGAGCTCGAGGACACCTACGAGAACATGGGCGCGCAGATCGTGAAGGAGGTCGCGTCGAAGACCTCCGACGTCGCCGGCGACGGCACCACGACCGCGACCGTGCTCGCCGAGGCGATCTTCGAGGAGGGCCTCCGGAACGTCACCGCCGGCGCCAACCCCGTCGACCTGAAGCGCGGCATCGAGAAGGCGACCGCGGCGATCACCGAGGAGCTGCACAAGATGTCGACCCCCGTGAAGGGGAAGAAGGACATCGCGCAGGTCGC
>JAUIEL010000542.1 GCA_030428825.1 bacterium | reverse complement strand
GGAGCAGCCGGGCGAACAGGAGGACCATCCAGGCGAGGAACGCCGCGAGCGCCGGCAGTCCTCCCGATTGGGCGACGTAGAGCGGGACGTCGTGCGGGTGGGGGGGCGCGGGCTCGGTCGCGAACCGGCTGCCGTGGGCGAACGGCTCGGCGGCGACGAAGACGTGCGGCCCGACGCCGACCACGGGGTGGTCCCGGACGACCTCGACCGCGTTGGTCCAGGCCGCGATCCGGAACTCGAACGACTTGCGGAACCGATCGACCTTCCCCTCCAGCGCGCCGACGCCGAGCGAGCCCCCGGCCGCCGCGACGAGCCCGGCCGCGCCGAGCGCGGCGGCGGCGACGACCCCTCCGACGACGACGCGGTCGCCGACGCGCCGGGCGATCCGCGCGAGCACCCAGACCGCCGGGATCGCGGCGGCGCCGAGCAGGAGCGCGGCGCGGCCGGCGTTCGAGTCGGTGTGCCAGGTCGCGAACCCGAGCGTCGCGACGGCGAACAGTCCGAACCAGCGCGCGGGCGGACGGACGGCCACCAGGGCGAGCGCGAGGACGGCGTGGAACCCGTACAGCGACGCCAGGAAGTTCGGGTGCTGGCGGAACAGCTCGAGGCGGGTCGCGAGCGCGTTCGACGTGCCGAACCACGCGGCGATCCGGACGGTCAACGCGACGTCGCAGAGCGCCACCGCCGTCGCCGCCGCGACCGGGACGGCGAGGACCCGGGTCCAGCCGGCCGCGTCGCGGGCGCGCGCGGCGACCGCGAGCCCGGTGACGGCGGCGGTCGCGATCCAGCGCATCGAAGGGCGGGCCGTGAGCGGGTTGTCCGACGCGAGCGTGGCGGCCGCCATCCAGGCGACGAACGCGAACGCCGCCAGCGCGAGCGGTCCGGAGAGCCGCGGGAACCGGCCGCCGGCGCCGAGCTGCGCCAGGAGGGCGGCGAGCGCGAGCGCGAGCGCGGCCGCGCCGTCGAGGAAGAGCGCCGCGCCGCTCGCCGAGCCGACCGCGAGCAGGACGAGGAGCGTCTGTTCGGCCGCGTCGACCCGCCGCGCGCTCCACCGCAGGAGGAGCGGGGTCGCGAACGCGAGCGCCGGGTAGAGCCACCCGATGGTGCGGGGGACCTCCTGGCGCAGGGCGTCGTACGTCTCCTGCGGCGGGACGTGGGTCATCGCCGTCGCCGCCAGCGCCGTCACGACCCAGCAGAGGGCGTGCCGGAGGGGGCCGAACGGCGGCGAGGGCGAGGGGGAGCGGCGGGAGAGGAGCGCCGCGGCGCCGTACCCGAGGAGGAGCGCGACGACGGCGACGCCGAGCGTCCACGGCGACCGGGCGTCGAACGCGACGTGGTACGTCGCGTCGAAGTACGCGCGCTGGAGCAGGAGGGCGGCGAGGCCCCACGAGGCCACGAGAGCGCCCGCGTGGCAGGCCCGGGCGGCGGGCGGTCTCCGTTGCGACAAGGTCCCCCCGAGGACGGTCGGTGCGGTGTTCGATCCGCACGATTCTATCCCGCGAACGGGTCAGCGGCAGAGGACGTTCTCGGCTCCGAGCAGTCCGGAGAACGCGTCGAGCGCCTCCTCCGTCACCTCGATCTTGAACCGGGCGCCGCAGCGGACGATCCGATCCTCCCCGTCCGACGGGAATCGGAGGTAGACCGGCACGCTCCCCGGGTGCGCGGCGAGCCGCTCCCGGACCGCCTCGAGGCGGTCCTCGGTCGGATCGTCGACCGTCAGAACCACCCGGTCGACGCGGCGGGCGAGGACCTCGTGCACCGGCTCGACCAGCGTCACGCGCATCGACGGCTCCTCGCGCTGGAGGTCGAGGACGCCGGTGAACAGGCAGACCGCGTCGTCCTCGAGGGCGTCGCTCGCCGACTTGTAGTCCTCGGCGAAACAGACCGCCTGCATCGGCGTCCCCTCGAGCCCCGCGATCTTGAACAGCGCCATCTTCTGACCCGCGGCGCGGCCCCGCTTCGTGACGGTGATCCGGAGCGAGTTCACGACCCCGCCGATCGTGATCTCCGCCTTGTCCTCGAGCGACGCCAGCTCGGCGAGGCGGTGGGTCGTGAACCGCTCGAGCGTCCGCTCGTACGACCGGAGCGGGTGGTCGGTGAGGAAGAAGCCGAGCGCGTCCTTCTCCCGCTGGAGCTTCTCGCGGTCCGGCCACTCCTCGACGTCGGGGAGCGTGAGGTCGGCCGACGCGGCGCCGTTGCCGCCGCCGCCGCCGCCGCCGCCACCGAAGAGGCTCATCTGTCCGGCGCGCCGGTCGGCCTGATGGCGCTGCCCGATCTTCACCAGCCGCTCGAGCGCCCCGAAGACGCGCGCCCGCGGCTGGCCGGTCCAGTCGAACGCGCCGGCCGAGACGAACGCCTCCCAGACCCCCTTCGAGACGTGGGTCGCGTCGATCTCCTCGAACACCTCGGCGAGCGTCTCGAACCGCCGGCCGAGACGTCCGCGCGCCTCGAGCACCGCCTCGACCGGCTTCTCTCCGACCCCCTTGATCGCGCCGAGGCCGAACCGGATGGCGCCGTCCTTGATCGCGAAGTCGAGCTCCGACTCGTTCAGGTCCGGCACGAGGACCGCGATGTCGTCCTTGCGGCACTCGTCGAGGTAGATCGCGACCTTGTCGGTGTCGCCGCGGTCGATCGACATGCACGCGGCCATGAACTCCTTCGGGTGGTTCGCCTTCAGGTACGCGGTCCGGTAGGTGAGGATCCCGTACGCGACGGTGTGGCTCTTGTTGAAGCCGTACCCGGCGAAGAACGCCATCGTCTCCCAGATGTCGGTGGCGACCTTCCGGTCGACCTCCTTCGCGACCGCGCCGTCGATGAACTTCGCCTTGAACTTCTCCATCACCTCCGGCTTCTTCTTCCCCATCGCCTTCCGGAGGTTGTCCGCCTCCTCCAGCTTGAAGCCGGCGAGGACGTTCGAGATGCGCATGATCTGTTCCTGGTAGACCATGACGCCGTACGTCGGTTCGAGGATCGGCTCGAGCGACGGATGGGGGTACTCGATCGGCTCGCGTCCGTGCTTTCGGTTCACGAACGAGTCGACCATCCCCGACCCGAGCGGGCCGGGGCGATAGAGCGCGAGGATGGCGACGATGTCCTCGAAGTTGTCGGGCTGCATCTTCTGCAGCAGCTCGCGCATCCCGCTCGACTCGAGCTGGAACACGCCGGTGGTGTCGCCGGCCTGCAGCAGCGTGTACGTCCTCGGGTCGTCGAGCGGCAGCGCCTCGAGGTCGAGCTCGGTCCCCGACGCGCGCACGAGCTCCTGCGCGCGGTCGAGGACGGTGAGCGTCTTCAACCCGAGGAAGTCCATCTTGAGCAGCCCGATCGACTCGAGCTCGTTCATCGAGAACTGCGTGTTGACTTCCTGCTGGACCCGGCAGAGCGGCACGTATTCGGGGAGCGGCTTGTCGGTGATGACGACGCCCGCGGCGTGCGTCGACGTGTGCCGGTTCATCCCCTCGATCGACAGCGCGATGTCGTAGAGCTGGCGCACGCGGGCGTCCGACTCGCCCATCGCCTTCAGCTCGTCGTCCTCGAGCGCCTCCTTCAGCTTCGTGCCGGGGACGGTCGGGATCTTCTTGGAGATCGTGTCGACCAGCCCGAGGTCGAGCCCGAGCACGCGGCCGGTGTCCCTGATGGCGGCCTTCGCCGCGAGCGTCCCGAACGTCACGATCTGGCAGACGTTCTCGCGGCCGTACTTCTCCTGGACGTAATGGATGACGCGCTCGCGCTTGTCGCGACAGAAGTCGATGTCGATGTCGGGCATCGACACGCGCCCGCGGTTCAGGAACCGCTCGAACAGCAGGTCGTACTTCAGCGGGTCGACGTCGGTGATCCCCATCGCGTACGCGACGATCGAACCGGCCGCCGAGCCTCTCCCGGGGCCGACCGGGACGCCGTTCTCGCGCGAGTAGACCATGAAGTCGGCGGTGATCAGGAAGTAGGCGACGAAGCCCATCTCCTCGATCACCTCCATCTCGTACGCGAGCCGCTGCTCGATCCGCTCGTCGATCCCGCCGTACCGGTCGATGCACCCCTGGCGGCAGACCTGGCGGAAGTACTCGGTCATCTCGAGGCCGCCCGGGACCTCGAAGTGGGGGAGGTGGAACTCGTCGAACTTGATCTCGACGTTGCACCGGAGGGCGACCTCGTAGGCGTTCTCGCAGAGGCGGTCGGCCCCCTTGAACAGCGTCGCCATCTCCTGCGTCGTGCGGAAGTGGTGCTTGTCGGTCTCGAGCCGCCGGCGCTTCTCGTCGGCGAGCGTCTTCCCCGACGCGATGCACATCATCACCTCGCGCGCGCGCGCGGTCTTCGGGTCGAGGTAGTGCACGTCGTTCGTGAGGACCGGCGTGGCGCCGGTCCGCGCCGCGACCTCGAGCAGCCCCTCCCGCTGCTTCCGCTGCAGCGGGATCTCGTTCTCCATCACCTCGACGAAGAAGTTGTCGCGCCCGAACAGCTCGCGGTGCTCCTCGACGACGCGCGCGCCGCCGTCGGCGTCGCCGGCGAGGACCCGCCGGGAGATCTCGCCGGACATGCAGCCGGAGAGCGCGATCAGCCCCTTCGAGTGCTCCGCCAGGAGCGCCTTGTCGACGCGCGGCGTGAAGTAGAACCCGTCGAGCCAGCCCGTCGTCACGAGCTTGATGAGGTTGTGGTACCCCTCGGTCGTCTCGGCGAGCACGGTCAGGTGATGGACCGGCTGGTTCGGGTCGCGTTCGGTCCGGTCGCGCGCCGCCACGTACAGCTCGCACCCGAGGATCGGCGTGAGCGAGCGGCTCCGGGCCGCCTGGTAGAACTCGATCGCGCCGAACAGGTTCCCGTGGTCGGTCAGCGCGATGCGGTCGCGATAGGA
>JAUIEL010000541.1 GCA_030428825.1 bacterium | reverse complement strand
GGGCGACGTACCGGTCGATCTCGTCGGCGTGGGCGGCGCGGGCGAGGAACCCGTGCGGGACGTGGAGGTCGAACAGCTCCGCCCGTTTCACGACCCAGACGAATTCCACGGCGGAGGCCTCCGTTCGCGCGACGAGGGGACGGCGAACGGCTACTGTAGGAGGTGGTCCCCGAGAGGAACAGGCGGCCGCTCCTCGCCCTCGGGCGGGGGGAGGAAAGTCCGACCTCCACAGGGCAGGGTGCTGGGTAACTCCCAGGGGTCGCGAGGCCACGGAAAGTGCAACAGAGAGTAGACCGCCACGGTCCGGCGACGGACCGGGGCAAGGGTGAAACGGTGCGGTAAGAGCGCACCAGCGGCGGGGGTGACTCCGTCGGCTCGGCAAACCCCACCCGGAGAAAGACCGAATAGGGGAGGATGATCCGGCCCGGATCGCTCGGACTCCCGGGTAGGTCGTTCGAGGCCGTCCGCGAGGACGGTCCCAGATCAATGGTCGCCACCCGCTTCGGCGGGGACAGAAGTCGGCTTACGGGCCTCTCGGGGACCACCTTTCCGCGCCGCGGGGAGGCCGGGAGCGGCCGGGGCGACCGTCCGGAATCCAAGGTCTTGACGAAGTCGTGACACGTGGTACCGTTGGGCTCGTTCAAGCCGCCCGGCGACTTCGGTCTCAACTCAGCGTCGCGGGCTGCCGATGGAACCCGATCCACCGCCACGCATCCCTCCGCGAAACCGGAGGAAAGGTCGATCGTCCCCATGACGAGCCTCCTCACGACCGCCACCGTGACGCTCGCTTCCGCGCTCGGCGAAGGCGCCGAGGGATCGGACGTCGGGCGCGACGCGCTCCACGCCGGGGCCGCGCCGCTCCTTTCGCCGCTCGCCCTCGTCGCCCTCGGAGCGGGCCTCGTCGTCTTCGCGATGCTCCGGACGAAGCTCCGCCACTCCTCCAAGTGAGCGCCTGACGCCCCGAGGGCGTCCCCCTTCGCTCGTGACCGACCCCCGCTCCTCGGTCGACCCCGGGGCGGGACTTCGCGTGCCCGCTCGATCCGTCCGTCGGGCCCGCGCGGCGGGTACGATCGCCGGTTCGCCGCCCCTCCCCGTCCCGGAGCCTCCATGAGCCCGTCCCTGATCCTCCTGGTCGTCCTGCTCGGCGCCGCCCGTCCGGCGGCCGACGACCTCACCGCCCGGCTCGACTCGTACGCCGAGACCGTCACCGACGCCCTCTCCGGCGAGGCGTGGACGGACGCGCAGGTCGAGGCGGCGCGCGAGGCGATCGCGGGGCTGGCGTCGAGCGGCGACCCGCGGGTGCTGGCGGTCCTGACCAAGGACGGCAACACGCTCGCGAAGCGCCTCGCCGACCTCCTCGAGGAGCGGGAGCGGAAGGCTCTGGAGCAGGAGCGCGCCGAGGACTCGCTGGAAGGGAAGACCGGGAACGACCGGGCGAAGCTGGAGGAGGAGATCACGAAGGCGCGCGAGCGCGTGGCGGAGGTGCGGGCGCTCCTGCCGCCGCTCGAGGCGCTCCGCGACGCGCTGTTCGAAGGGCTGCTGACGGCGACCGAGCGGTCGGCGGAGGTCTCGCCGGAGGAGGCGTGGGAGATCCTCGTCGCCAACTTCGAGGGGGACGTGAAGCGGCACTACCAGCTCGAGCAGCGCGTGAGCGACCTGACGGCCCGGCTGAAGACGGTCCGGGAGAAGATCGCCGCCGAGGCGGACGACGACGCCAAGGCGAAGCTCGAGAAGCGGGAGATCGAGATCGCGTCGGTCCTCGAGATCGAGACCGTGCGGCGCGACCAGACCGGCCGTCTGAAGGGCCGCCGCGTCGAGACGCTGGGGACGCTCTTCCCGCGCCTCGCGAAGGGGACGCAGTCCCGCGCCGAGAACGACATCCGCGCCGAGCTGCGCCCGGACGTGGCGTGGGAGTCCCGGGCGATCCACGCCGAGCTGCTCGGCCACCTCGGGATCGCGTCGGCGGTCGCCGAGCTGACGCAGGTGCTGAAGCGGGCGTCCAAGGTGGCGCGCGACCTGGAGAAGGACCTCGGCCCGCTCCGCGAGAAGTACGACCGCGCCCTGAAGGCGTACGTCGGCGCGATCTCGTCCGGCGCCAACACGATCCCCGTCGGCGTCGACTCGTCGCTCCGGAAGGCGGAGCGCGAGCTGAAGGAGGTGAGCGGGCAGGCGTTCGGCGAAGCGCGGGTCCTCGACGCGTGCGTGAAGGGGCTCGGCGCCGCGGTCGCCGCGCGCGAGGGGCGCGACCTGGAGGCCGGCGTCGAGGAGCTGGTGAAGCTCGTCAAGGAGCGCGATCCGGTGGTCCGGCCGCGGGCCGTCGAGGCGCTCGGCGGCGTCGGCGACGAGCGCGCGCGGGCGGTCCTCCGCGACCTCGCGGTCGAGAGCCGCGACGTGAGCGTCCGGCTCGCGGCGATCGACGCCCTCGCGGCGCTCGAGGACGAGCCGACGGTCGAGCTGTGCACCACGCGCCTCCTCCGTGACGAGGAGTGGAGGATCCGCGCGGCGGCGATGGAGGCGCTCGTCCGGATCCCCCGGAAGACGGCGATCCCCGCCCTCATCCAGTCGGTGTCGGTCGAGGTCGGGCGGCTCGTCGACGACGCCGAGCGGTCGCTCGCCTCGCTCACGGGCCGGTCGTTCCACGGCGACGCCGGGCTCTGGAAGGACTGGTGGCAGAAGAACAAGGAGACGTTCGAGATCGGCAAGGTCGCCGAGCCGGGAGTGGCGGCCGCGGACCCGGGCTCGAAGGAGTGGAAGGAGGTCCCGGGCGGTGTCTCGTTCTACGGGATCCAGACCCGCTCCAATCGGATCCTGTTCGTCATGGACCGGTCGGGCTCGATGAACGAGCCGGTCGGGAAGGCGCAGACCGGGCCGGGCTCGGTGAAGAAGATCGACGCGGCGAAGGCGCAGTTGAAGGCGGCGATCGCGGGGCTCGAGGACGGCGACCTGTTCAACATCATCTCCTACTCCGCGGACGTCTCGCGGTGGCAGAAGAAGATGGTCGAGATGTCGAAGCGCGCGCAGTCGAAGGTGACGCGTCACGTCGACAAGGAGATCGTCGCGAACGGCGGCACGAACATCCACGACGCGCTCGCGGAGGCGTTCCGGCTCGCCGGCATCGGAGCGATGGACCGGGCGTACGAGTCGAACGTCGACACGATCTTCTTCCTGACCGACGGACGTCCGTCGGTGGGGGAGGTCCAGGACCCGCGCGAGATCCTCCGGCGGGTGAAGGAGTGGAACCGACTGGCGCGCATCGTCGTCCACACCGTCGGCGTCGGCGTCGACCACGACGCCGCGTTCCTCCGGCGGCTCGCCGAGGAGAACGGCGGGCAGTACACGAGCCGATAGCCGTCCGTCGAGGGAGCGCCGCGGGCGCGAGGCGAGCCCCTCGCGGCGGCGGCCGTCACGGCTCGATCGGCGTCGTCGTCGTGTTGGTGAGGGCGTACGGCGCGGCCGGGGCGCCGGTGGGGCGGACGGCCTGAAGGCTCACCTCGACGAGCGGGACCGACGCGGGGACGGAGAAGGTGAACGCGTGGCGTCCCGCCGCGTCGCCGACCCCGATCCCCAGGTGGACCACCGGCGGCGTCAGCCCCCAGCAGACGGTCCCGAAGCACGGGCCGAGCCCGATGCCGGCCGCCGACAGGCCGAGCAGGATCGGGTCGCCCGGCGCGGCGCCGCCGACCCGGAAGGTGACGTTCCCGCCGGCGCGGATGCGATCGTTCAGCAGGGCGAAGCTCCGCGGCTCATCCGCGCGCCGCCACGGGCCTCCGTTGTCGACCCGCGGGCTCCCGCCGACCCAGCCGTAGTCGGCGTCCACGAACGCCACGCACGAGGGGGTCGCCGAGAAGCCGGGCTCGAACGGGAGGCTCTCGACCGTCCAGTTCGCTCCGCCGTCCTTCGTCCGGGCGACGTGGTTCGAGAACGCGGTGATCCACGCCACGCCCGGCGCGACCACGGAGACGCCGGTGAACGTCGTCCCCGCGAGCCCCGGCGGCGCCGCGACCGGACTCCAGTTCGTCCCGCCGTCGACCGTCCGGAGGATCGTGCCGAACGCTCCGACGGCCCACCCGTGCTGCGGGTCGTGGAAGTCGATGTCGTGCATGAACCACTGCGGATTCGTCTGCTCGGTCCACGTGAAGCCGCCGTCGGTGGTCGAGAGGATCCGAGCCCCCGCCGCCCAGCCGTGCTGGCCGTCGACGAAGTCGAGCGCCGAGTAGTGACCGAGGGGCGCGCTGACGTTCTGCCAGTTCTGGCCGCCGTCCCCGGTGCGCACGAAGAGGTTCCCCGGCGTGAGCAGGTTCCCGGTCGCGACGGCCGTGCTCGCGTCGAGGGCGGCGACCGCCTCGACGTACCCGTCCGGCACCGAGAACTGCAGCGCCCACGTCCGTCCGCCGTCGGTCGATCGGGAGATCCGACCGGAGGTGGAGGAGAATGTCTCGTCCCAGCCGACGGCCCAGCCGTGGAGGTTGTCTTGCGTGAAGTCGACGTCCTGCACGGTCCCGTAGAGGCTGAAGCCGTCGACGGCCGACGTCCGCCACTGGGCGCCGCCGTTCGCGGTCCGCGCGACGTCTCCGCGCGCGAGGGCGACCCAGGCGTGAGCGGCGTCGTTGGCGTCGACGCCGTGCACGTCCATGCCGCCGCTGTCGCGCTGCGTCCAATGCGCCCCGCCGTCGTGCGTGGCCAGGATCTGCCCCTCCTCTCCGACCGCGAGACCGAACTGGGCGTCGGCGAACGACACGCCCCAGAAGAGCGAGTGCGACGCCGGAGTGCTCTGGACCGTCGCGCTGGACCAGCCGTCCGTCGTCACGAGGATCTCTCCTCCGGCGCCGACGAGCCAGGCGCGCTGGGCGTCGAGG
>JAUIEL010000540.1 GCA_030428825.1 bacterium | reverse complement strand
ATCCGGACCGGGCGCTCTCCGACGGCCCCAACATGCTGCGGCTCGAAGACCTGGAACCGCTGCTCCGGACGCTCCTCGCCATCCGGCGGGCGGTCGGCGATTCGTAGGGAGGGGGCGGCGGGTACGATTCGAGGCGAATGGACGCGCCCCGAGCCCCGTAGAAGACGGGGACGCGGCCCCTCGTTCGCGCCGAGCCGATGACCCCCGACGAAGAAGGCAGAGACCCCGACCAGACCGTTCCTCTCGACGCCGCGGCGACCGGCGACGAGACCCGTGTCTCGTTCCCTCGGGGGATGGACGCGCGGCAGTTCGCCCGCACCTTCCTCGGTCGGCGCCTCGGCGAGTACGAGATCCTCGAGGAGATCGGGCACGGCTCGATGGGGATCGTCTTCGCGGCCCGTCACGACGCGCTCGACCGGACGGTCGCCCTGAAGGTCCTCCCCCCCTCCCTGTCGGTCACCCCGACGGTCATCCGGCGTTTCCTCCGCGAGGCGCAATCGGTCGCCCAGCTCGACCACGAATCGATCGTCCGGATCTACGGCATCGGGGACCAGGACGGCGTCTTCTTCTACGCCATGCAGTACGTCGAGGGGGCGCCGCTCGACCAGGTCATCCGCGAGCGCGACCTCACGCCGAAGGACTGCGCGAAGATCACGGCCCAGGCCGCGCGCGCGCTCTTCTTCGCGCACGAGCACGGCATCATCCACCGCGACGTCAAACCGGCGAACATCATCCTGACGTACAAGGACCGCCCGGTCCTGACCGACTTCGGCCTCGCGCGCCCCGAGAAGGCGGCGACGCTCACCGAGTCGGGCGCCCTGGTCGGGACGCCGATCTACATGAGCCCGGAGCAGGTCCGCGGCGATCGGCACAAGGTCGACCGTCGCACCGACATCTACTCGCTCGGCGTGACCTTCTACGAGATGCTGACCGGACGCACCCCGTACGAGGCGGACTCGACGCAGGAGATCCTGCACAAGAGCCAGTTCCAGGAGCCGAAGGCCGTCCGCCGCCGAAAGCTCGAGGTGCCGAAGGACCTGGAGACGATCTGCCACAAGGCGATCGAGAAGCACCCGGACCGGCGGTATCAGACGGCGATCGAGTTGGCGCTCGACCTTGAGCGGTTCCTGAACGGCGAGCCGATCCAGGCGAAGCGGACCGGCGTCGGGACGCGCCTCGTCCGCCAGGCGAAGCGGCACAAGGCGATCACCGCCCTCGGCGCGGTCGCGTTGATCGCGCTCGTCGCGTTCGTCGTCACCGGCCGGCAGGGGCGGAAGCGGGTCGAACACCTGCAGCTCCAGCAGTACACCGGACACATGAGCGACGGCATCCGGCTGGTCGAGCGGAAGAAGGACTGGGCGGGCGCGCTCGAGCGGTTCGAGGCGGCGATCGCGATCGACCCCGAACAGCCGACGCCGTACGTCGAGCGCGGGCGCTGCTACTACCTGCTCGACAACTACGAGGACGCGTTCGCCGACTTCGAGATCGCCCTGTCCCTCGACCCGAACGACCCGCGCGCGCGGATGTGGCGAGGGCTCGTCCACTGGCGGAGCGGCCGCTTCGACGAGGGAGCGGCGGACGTCGAGTCGGTCCTGCACTCCGCGCTCGACGACCGCGAGTGCCTGATCGAGGCGACCGACCTCTGCCTCGAGTACCACCGCCTCTCCGCGGACAACCTGGTGACGAAGGACAAGTTCCTGACCGCCGGGTACAAGTGGATGCAGATGCTCCTCGACCTCGACCCGAACGACGACGAGGCGTTGGTGCTGCGCGGGCTGTACTACGACACGCAGGGGATGCGCGACCTCGCGATCCAGAGCTGGCGCCGCGCCACCGAGGTGAACCAGAACAACGTCCGGGCGTGGGCGCTCCTGACCGACGCCACCGCGGTCCGGCCGGAGATCGACGCGACGGCGGCGGAGGTCACGGCGGCCGACCCGGACGTCGACCCGATCGAGGCGCTGGCGCCGTGGTGGGGCGTGCTGACCGCGCGCGGCGTCGGGTACGCGACGCGCGGCCTCGACATCACGGGCGACAAGGTGCTCGATCAGGCGCTCGACGTGCTGAACGTCTGGGACCACGAGCCGACGCCGTCGAGCCCGGGGAGCGACGACCCGACCGCCGCGCTCGAGCCGACCTCGACGGTCGACCTCGAGGCGCTCCTGATCCAGGCCGAGACCCAGTGGTCGGGAGGCGCGCGTCCGCTGGCGGTGCCGATCTACGAGAGGATCCTCCGCCACGACCCGCAGATCGTCGGACCGCACCTGCGGCTGGCCGAGTACTACCTCGCGCTGCGCGACCTCGACCGCGCGAAGGCGTCCGTCGAACGCGCCCGGCAGCTCGCCGAGGCGAACCCGCGCACGCTCCTGATGGCCGCGCAGGTCTACGCGGCCCGCGGCGAGCGGGAGAACTTCGAGGAGGTCGTCTCCGCGGCGCGGAAGTACCACCCGGGGATCCTCGAGTCGGAGGTGCTCGAGCGGTCGCTCGACTTCTTCGGCTTCCACTTCGAGCCGGGCGCGGGCGGGGACGACGCCGGCGCGGCCGATTCGACGGAGCCGCTCGGCGACGGGACGCCCTGGTGACCCGGTCCGTCCCGGCCGAGCGTCACCTCGGCGCGAGCGGGGAGTAGGAGGGTCGACGATGCACGCGATCCTCGAACGCGACGTCCCGCGACGGATCCGGGAGCGGGTCTTCTTCCGACTCCGGGGGCTGGCCGGGCTCGCGGGAGCGGTCGGACTGGCGATCGCGGTGCTGGCGAACGAGGGGGCGCGGCCGGACGTGATCGGGCTCCGCGCGTTCACCCTGTCGAGCGCGCTCGTCCTCTCCGTCCTCGTCCTCGTGATCCCCGCCCAGTTCGCGCAGCTCCTCGCGCGCGAGCGGGCCGCGGACGCGCTCGCGGTCCTCCTCACCACGCCGCTCTCCGCGTCGTCGCTCGTCCTCGGCTGGTGGACCTCGCGGCTCGCGTTCGCGGGACTCCTGGTGGTCCCCGGGCTGCCGTTCCTCGCCCTCCCGCTGGTCCTCGGCGGGATCGTGCCGGCACAGCTCTACGCGATGGGCGGGCTCGTCGTCGCGACGCTCCTCTGGACGAGCGCGCTCAGCCTCGCCGTCGGCGCGCGGGTCCGGAACCCGTTCGCGGCGACCCGGACCGCGTACCTGCTCGTCGCGCTCCTCGTGCTCGTCGTCCCGTCGCTCGGCGACGCCCCGCTCCTCCGCGCGCTCGGACCGTTCCAGGTCGCCGGAGACGTCGCGGCCGGGACGTTCGTGCCGGCCCAGCTCGCGATCCACCTGGCGTCCGCGGGGATCGTGGGCGCGCTCTCCCTCCTCGTGTGCATCCACACGGTGCGACGCGACGGCGAGCGGTCGCGGGCCGGCCCGTCGACGCCGCCGCTCGCGCGGTGGGCCGCGCGCCTGTTCGCGCCGCTCGTCGAGCGCCATCCGGTCCTCTGGCTCGGCTGCTCGCGCGGCGCGCACCTCCTGTTCCACTGGCCGTCGCTCGTCGCGGCGGGAGGCGTGCTCCTCGCGGAGGGGGCGTTCTGGAGCGCGTTGACCGACGTCTACGCCGCGACCGGCGAGCCGCTCCTCCGCGGCCCGGACGGCGCCGTCGCCGCGGCGAGCCTCCACGTACGCTACGCGGCGGCGTACCTCGGCCTCGCGCTCCTGACCGGCGTCGTCTCCGCGGCGACGACGTTCCACCGCGAGCTCGAATCGAACACGCTCGACGTCTTCTTCTCGACCCCGCTCTCGACCGAGCGGATCGTCCAGGGGTTCTGCGTGGCGTCCCTCACGTCGGCCGCGCCGTTCCACCTCCTCGCGCTCGGGCACGTGGCGCTCGCCGTCCTCGGCGGGAGCATCGCTCCGTTCCGGGGACTCGTCTTCCTGGTCTGCGCGACGGTCGGCGCGACGTACGTCTGCACCACGGCGTTCCTCTTCGGCCTTCGCGGGAAGACGCCGCTCCGGTCGACGATCGACGGCCTGCGCTCGCTCTACGCCGCGCCCGACGTCCCCGTCTCCGGTACGTCCCAGACCGTCGCGATGGCGGTCTCCATCTCGATCGGCGCGGCGTTCGTCTTCAGCCCGTGGATCCTGGCGCTGCTCTTCCTCCTCCTCCCGGCGTTCTTCTCGCTCCACGTGCTGGTGATCGGGACGCCGTGGATGCTCGTCTGCTCCCTCGTCGCCGCCGGCGTCTACGTGACGACCATCCGGAACCGCGTCGTGTACGAGATCCCGCAGCAGCTCCTGATCAAGCGCGACCAGAAGTACGTGCCGCTCGCGTGGTACGACCCCGGAGGCGGACACCGGCCGCCACGAACAGCTCGCACGCCAGGAGGACGGCTGCGATCAGGACGAGGTCGCGCCCGACGGGCCTCTCGGAGACGAACCGAGCCGCCGGAGTGATCGCGGCGCCCGACCCGGCCAGCTCCGAACGGTCCGGGGTCCGCGCGGGGAGGACGGTCTCGTCGCGCGCGAGGAGGCTCCGCCCGAAGACGCGCCGCGTCACGGTCCCGTCCGCCGTCGTCGCGCGCGCCGCGTAGAACCCCGGCGCGCTCCCCCCAGTCCAGAGGAACTCCTCCCGCGCCCAGAGCCGCGCCGACCGCGTCGCGCCGTCCGGGCCCTCCACCTCGAGGTCGACGGTCCCCGCCCCGCGCCCGAGCCCGGCCGGGATGCGCAGCGGCGCCGCGGCCTCGTGCGCCTCGCCGTCGACGCCGCCGAGGCGCGCGCCGAGGAGGTTCCGGACCAGGAGCGGGAACGCCGGGATCAGCGCCAGATTGCTCTCGTCGAGGCCGCTCGCCCAGGCGACGACGCTCCGTTCGCGCCGCTCGACCCGGACGAGCTGCGGGCCGGCGGTCGTCCGGACC
>JAUIEL010000539.1 GCA_030428825.1 bacterium | reverse complement strand
CCGGTCCCGGCACGCGGCGCGCGGTCAGCCCTTTTCTTCCTCTTCGTCTTCCTCCTCGTCCCGCTCCTCGAGCGCGTCGAGCCGTTCCTCGAGGAACTCGAGCCGCGCCTCGAGCTCGTCCGTGCGGCGGGCCGCGTCGGCGGCCGCGGCCCGGTCGAGTTCGTCGACGAGCCTCGCGACCTGACGCAGGGTCTCCGCGTGCCCGGTCAGGACGAGGGAGCGCGCGTTGTCGACGCTCCGGCACGACTCGAGCATCGGGTCGGTGAAGTACGTCTGGAGCATGTTCGTCACCTCGCCCGGATGGAGCGACCGGACGGTGAGGACCGTCGTGACGATCTGACGCCGCCCCTTCCAGTCCGCCATCAGCTCGTCGCGCGGGACGAACGGCGCGATCCCCTTCGCGTAGCCCGGCTTCGCCGAATGCCGCCCGCCGGTCGAGACGCGGACGGCGAGGACCGGCCCGTACTCGACGACGATGAGGTCCTGCGTCAGGAGGAGCGTCTCCGCGTAGGCGCGGAAGTCGCGCCGCGGGAGCTCCTGCGCGCCGAGGACGAGGAGCCGGCGGTCCTCGACGTCCCGGGGTTCGTAGGTGACCTGACGGCCGAGCTGGATCTCCATCAGCTTCAGGAAGTCGGGGACCAGCGTCCCGTCGACCTCGTCGAACTGGATCTTGATCCTGTCGTCGTCGACCGCGACGTTCTGGGCCGGGGCGAACAGGGCGAGGGCGACGAGCGCGGGGGGGAGCGCGAGCATGGTGGGTCCTCCGTCTTCTCTCCGCCCAGCCTACGCGCCCCGTCCCCGCCGCGCAGAAGCGCTCCCGCGTTCGCCGCGTCCTCCTACACTGACGTCGGACCGCCCAGGGAGGAGTCGAAGATGTCGTCGTCGATCGTGCTGGTGGCCGGACTCGCCCTCTCCTCGCCGTCGGGCGGGGTCGAGGGGGCGGTGGTCGAGAGGGTGGGAGGGGTGGTCGCGGCCCCCGGGGAGGTCGTCGAGCGAACGTTCGAGGCGCCGTTCCCGGCGCACGCGGTCGGGCTGTGGTGGGGCGGGGCGCTCGGAGCGGCGCGGCTGTCGCTGGCCGCGGAGGGGGAGGTGGCGTTCCCGTACTCCGTGGCCGAGGACCACGACCAGGCGCCGGAGGTCGTGGGGACCGATCGGCCGGCGGGGGCGCTCCGGGTCGGGGCGCTGGTCGTCCACCCGAACGGGGAGGGGACGACGGCGCGGCTGACGGTCGTCGGGCCGGCGCGGGTTGACGACCTTCGCCTGGTCTGGATCGCCGCCGACGGCCCCGCGGCGGCGCTCGCCGGCCCGGACGTCACGCACGTCGGGTCGTACCCGAAGCCGCCCGTCTACCCGCGCTCGTTCTGGGGGGCCGACTCGCCGGTCTGCTCGCCGACGTACTGCGCGACGACGCACCTCGCGGTGCACCACTCGGCGTCGGCGTCCCACTGGAGCAGCACGACGCTCGCGCAGTGCGCCGCGAACGTGAAGGGGATGCAGGTCTACCACATGGTCACGAACGGCTGGTGCGACCTCGGCTACAACTACGTCGTCTGCCGGCACGGCGACATCTTCGAGGGGCGCGCCGGCGGCGACGACGTGAAGGGGGCGCACGACGGGTTCAACTGCGGTTCGATGGGCGTCTGCACCATGGGGTACTTCCACCCGCCGCACGGGCACGTCCCGACCGCCGCGATGTTCGACGCGCTCGCCGAGCTGTTCGCGTGGAAGGCCGCGCAGCAGGGGATCGACCCGCTCGGGTCGTCGTTCTACGCGGGGTACGGCGGCGTCGTCACGAACGTCTACGGCCACGGCGACGTGAAGGCGACCGCGTGCCCGGGCGACCAGTGGTTCTCGCAGCTCCCGGCGCTCCGCCTCGCGGTCGACGGGAAGCTGAGCCCCGCGTGCCCGACGCCGACGAAGTACGGGACCCCGCAGGTCTCGTCGACGTTCCAGCTCACCGACATCCACTGGGCCGGGTCGCCGTCGTTCACGACGAACGACCTCGTGCTGACCGGGACCGGGTTCAAGCCGGCGTCGTTCGGCTGGCTCGTCGCGGGCGGCGGGATCGGGAACAACGTCCAGCCGTTCGGCACGATCCTCGTCGCGGGTCCGGGCTACACGCGGACGCTCGCCGGGACGACGAGCGCGGCGGGGGGGATCGCCCTCTCGTGGCCGATCGCCGCGCCGATGGTCGGGGCGACGCATCACTTCCAGTGGGTCGTGCGCGATCCCGGGTGGGGCGGCAACCTCACGCTGTCGCAGGGGCTGGCGGTCACCTACTGCCCGTAGCGGCTCCCCGTCGCGGTCGGAGCACGATCGGCGTCGAGACCCGGTTCCACCGGAGGCCCCGCTCGAGCGCCGGGCGGCAGTCCGGCGGCGTCCTCTCTTGGAGCGGCTTCCACCGGTCGCGGACGCCGACCTCGCCGAGGCGGTGCCGTAGCCCGGCGCCGTACCCGCACCAGAGGTCGTCCCGATGCGCGTCGGGGACCGCGTCGACGAGCGCGTCGGCGAACGCGGTGTCCTCTTCCCCGTGCGCGACGCCCAGCCCGAACCAGAGCTCCGCCGCCTCGCCGGGAGTGTCGGGCGCCGGCGCGGCGAGGTCCGTGACGACGTCGTCGATCGGCTGACCGACCCGCAGCAGCCTCCTCCCGGCGCCGAGTCCGCGCCCGCGCAGGTAGGCGGTCGAGAGCTCCGGCGGCACGGCGTGCGCGAGCCTCCGATCGCGCCAGCGGACCGTGTCGACGTCTCGGCGCAGGTAGGTGCGGAACGGCAGCGCCAGCCCCTGCGTCACGTGATGCGCGACGTCCGGGTCGAGCCGCGCGAGCTCGGACAGAGTACGCAGGAGCTCGCCCTCGCCCCCGGACGGGACGAGGCGGAGGTGGCTGCCGACGCCGCGGGCGACGTCGACCCGGTCCTCGGGCGGGAACGCGAGCACGACGTCGCGGAGCGCGCGGGCGTCCACCGCGGCGCCGGCGTCCGCCGCGTCGAGGGCGAGGAGGTGGCCGAGCCCGAAGCGGACCTCGCTCCGCATCGCCTCTCCGAAGCCTCGCCACGTCCCTTCGGCGGCGGTCGCCGCGAGGTCGAGGCGGCCGGTCGCGGGGTCGCGCGGAACGTCCGCGAGGACCGTCCGCGCGTGGTACTGCATCGCGTGGCCGGCGTACGGGGGAGATCCGCCCGCGACCGGGGGACCGGGCGCCACGAACGGCGCGGCCGACGCGAGCGCGCCGCACGCGACGCCGAGCGCCCAGCGGACGGGCCGCGGTCCGCGCGCGATCGACGCGGCGACGAGGATCGCCGCGACCGCGAACGGGGGGACGAGGTAGCGGAACCTCCCGACCTCGGTGTGGGATCCGTAGGCGTGGAAGTCGAAGCCGGTCACCAGCGCGAACGCGAGGAAGACCGGGAAGTGGAGGAGCGCCGCGCCGAGCAGCAGGCCCCGCGTCCCGCGCTCGCCGCCGCCGCGCCGTATCGCCGTCGCCGTGGAGATCCACGCGGCGACGAGCACGAGGAGGAAGGCGACGTCGAGGGCGCGGCCGGGGATCGGGCCGACGTCGGGAAACGTCGGCGAGCGGGGGAGGACGTCGACGAGGAGCTCCCGTCCCTTGTCGACCCAGCGGGCGGACGCGGCCCCGTCCGGGAGGTTCTCGGCGAGGAAGCGGACCGGACGCGCGCCGGTCGTGGCGGTGATCCAGAGGAGGGGCGCGAGCCCGAGAGCGAACGCCGGCAGGACGACGCGGAGGTCCGCGGCCGTGCCGCGGAGGCCGCGCCGCGTGACGTGCTGACCGGCGAGGACGACCAGGAGCACGACGACGCCGAACGAGACGAACACCGAGAACCCGGCCGCCAGACCGGTGGCGGAGAGCCAGCGCGCCGGGACGCCCCGCGCGTGCGTCTCGAGGAAGAGGAGCCAGACCAGGAGGAGGATCGGCAACGACTCGAAGTGGCTCCCCATCGCGATGAGGGAGAACCGGACCAGCGTCGGCGGGAGGAAGGCGAAGAGGAGCGCCGCGACGTTCGCCGCGCGGCGCCCGACGTGCCGATCGAGGAGGACCCAGAGGAGGAGGAGGGCGAGGACGAAGCAGGCGAGCGGGACGAGCTTCAGCGTGCGGTACGAATCGTCGACCGTCTCGTACAGGACGGCGCCGGCCAGCCCGACCAGGAGGCGCGCCCCGCAGTTGTCGTAGTACCGGTGGAGCGGGAGGCCTCCCTCGACGGCGCTCTCGATCCGGGCCATGTTGCCGACGGTGCTCAGCTCGTAGGCGGGGATCGCGACGGCGTCGAGGTCCCGCTCCAGCAGGAACAGGCGGAGGAGGACCGCCGCCACCAGCACGAGCGGGAGCGCGCGCGCCACGGTCAGCGCCTCCGCTCGGGCTCGAGCCATCCGCGGCGCACGAGCCCCTCCGCGACCTCGCGCGCGAACAGCCGGTACCCCTCCCCGTTGGCGTGGTAGTCCTGGTCGGAGATCCGAAGGGCGTCGACGTCCGCGTCGAGGAACGTCGCTTCCGGGTCGAGGTGATCGATCCCCTCCGCGTCGAGGAAGCGCTTCACCCGCTCGAACGCCTCGTGGCTGGTGAGCCGTTCGCCGTCGCGCACGAGGAACGGGAAGAGCGCGACGACGAAGCGGACGTCCCGCGCCGCCAGGAGCTCCCGGATCTCCGTCAGCGCCGCGGTGACGGCCCGCCATCCGGCGCTCTCCTCCTCGTAGTTCGCGAGCCGCTCCGACGCGTAGACCGAGAGGCTGCGCCGCCGGTAGACGCGGTCGAGCGCGACGTCGGCGAGCCGGGACCAGCGGCGGAGCGTCGCGACGGCGCCGCCGCGGCGGGGGTGGGAGAGAGAGACGATCGGGTCGGGCGGCGCGCCTTCT
>JAUIEL010000538.1 GCA_030428825.1 bacterium | reverse complement strand
CGGGGAGGGACGAACACGCCAGCGCGAGGAGCGCGGCGAGGCGGAGCGGGACGATCACGGGGCGGCGACGGTTCACGGCGAGTCCTCCGACTCGAGGATAGCGGTTTCCCGGTCACGGGCCGTCCGGCGTCCGTCTCAGGGGCGCGGAAACGAAGTCGAACCCGATCGAACCCGATCGAAACCGGAGACCGTCCGATGAGTCGTCCCTTCCTCCCCGCCCTCCTCCTCTCCGTCGCCGCGCTCGGGGTCGCCCCCGCGCCGTCCGTCGCCCAGGTCGTGTCGACGGCCGACGGACGGAGTCCGATCACCTCCCTCCCCGCCACCATCCTCGCGCCGGGTTCGTACGTGGTGACCCGCACCATGCGCGGCGTCGCCGGACTGCACGGGATCACGGTGCAGGCCGACGACGTCACGATCGACCTGAACGGGCACACCCTCGTCGGCGTCGCCGGCTCGCTCACGGGGGTCCATCTGAACGGCTCGTTCACGCGGCTCACGATCCGGAACGGCAACGTCGTCGGCTGGGGGACGAACGGCGTCGACGCGGCGACCGGGACCGACGTCCGCGTCGAGCGCCTGAACGCGAGCGGCTGCGGCGCGCACGGCATCGTCTCCGGCTCGCGGGCGACGGTCGAGCGCTGCTTCACGAGCGGCAACGGGATCGCCGGCATCCTCGGCCAGAACCGGGTCCGCGTCCTCCACTGCACCGCGGAGGACCACCCGGTCGGAGGGATCCGGATCGACGACTCGGGACTCGTGGAGGGATGCCAGACCCGGAACAACGGCCAGGTCGGGATCCTCTGCGGCCCGCTGTCGGTCGTGCGCGACTGTCTCTCCCGGGGGAACCAGGGGAACCCGGGGTTCGGGATCAGCCTCGTCGAGGCGGGGACCGTGCTCGACTCGATCGCGTTCGACAACGCGGGCCACGGCATCGTCACCGGCGGCCGCTCGCAGGTGCGCGGGTGCTCGTCCCATCAGAACGGCCTGACCGGCATCCGGGTCGCCGACGCCAGCCTGGTCGCCGACTGCGTGGTGAACGGGAACGCGATGGAGGGGATCTCCGCCAACGCGTTCGGCATCGTCCGCGGCGCGCTCGCCCACTCGAACGGCGACGCGGGGATCAAGACGCTCGAGTCGCTGGTCGAGCGGAGCCTCGCGATCGGCAACGCGAAGCAGGGGATCTACGGCCTCGCCGGCGACACGATCCGCGAGTGCCACTCGAACCAGAACTCCGGCGCCGGGATCCGGATCGACGAGGAGGGGCTCGTCCACGGGAACCACGTCCGCGACAACGCCGCCACCGGCATCTACGCCGAGAAGGCCGGTTCGCGGGTCTCCGCCAACCACCTCGTCGGCAACCTGATCGGCGTCGCCGCCCTCGACGCGTTCATCACCGTCTACAAGAACAGCCTCCTCGGGAACGCCACCGACTTCCAGCAGGTCGGGGGGGCGGACATCGGGCCGAGCATCCAGGCCCAGGACTCCGACATCGACGACGTGCCGTTCGCGAACATCGTCCCCGCCGTCACGCCGCTGTGAGCCGGCGCCGGCGCCCCCGCCTCCCGGTCGGTCGGGGCGGGGGCGCCGAATCGCCGGTTCCCCTCAAGTCCCGGCGTCGGGACGCTCGAAGAGACGGGGGCCGCGACCGCCCCGTCGTCCGAGGAGGGAGAAGAGATGGGAGTCCCGACCGTCGCCTACCACCAGCCGGCCGCCGTCCCCGACCAGCGCTCGATCGTCACGTTCGGGCACTTCCGCGGCGGGACGTCGATGGTCGCGGGGATCCTCCGGATGCTCGGCCTCTTCATGGGGAACCGCGTCGAGGCGGGGAACAACGAGGACACGGAGTTCAAGGACGCCCCCTCCGACGTGATCCGCCGGCGGATCCGGGAGCGGAACGCGGCGCACGACGTCTGGGGGTTCAAGTACCCCGGCGTGTTCGAGAACGGCGAGGAGTGGATCGACGCGCTCCGGAACCCGTTCTTCGTCTTCGTGTCGCGCGACCCGCTCGCCAGCGCGCAGGGAGAGGTCTTCCGCCGGGCGTTCGACGACGAGTTCGAGGCGCTCCGCACGAAGGTCGAACACCAGGTGAAGATGCAGGCGCTCCTCGAGCGGATCATGCGGCGGGGCGACCCGCTCCTCCTGATCAGCTACGAGCGCGCCCTCCGGTATCCGCGCGAGCTGGTCGACGCGCTCGGCGACTTCGTCGGTCTCGAGGTGACCGACGAGACGCGGGAGAGGGCCGTCGGCTTCGTCGAACCGGAGCGCGGCCACGCCGACCTCGTGAACCCGCCGTCGGTCAAGCTCGAGTTCGTCCTCGCCCGGCGGCTGCGCGAGGAGGTGCGGACCCGGGAGCGCGCGGCCCGCGGCTGACGCGGGGCCGCGTCCGGACGTCGCCGGACGGGCGACGGATCGGCGGTACACTCGAGCGCGATGGTCCCCTTCGCGCTCGCGCTCGTCCTGCTCGGTTCGATCGCGGCCCCCCCTCCGGTGGCCGTCACCGGCAGCGGGCGGTTCGAGCTCGCGCCCGGATCGTCGGCCGCGTTCACGCTGGCGCCGGCGGGGGACGAGCCGCTCCTCGTCGACCTGACCGCGGGCGCGGCCGTCCGGGTCGTCGTGCTCGACGCGGACGGCGACCCGATCGTCGAGTTCACGAGCGGGGGCGACCTCGCGCCGGCGTGGGTCCGCCTGCGGCCGCGCCCGAGCGACGTCGCCGCGGGGCTGCGGGTCGAGGTCTCGGCTCTCCAGGGCGCCCCCGGGACGTGCTCGTTCGAGGTCGTCTCGGCGGCGGACGAGCTCGCGTACTCCCTCGAGGTCGCGGGGCGGCTCGACGCGACGGCTCCGGCGGACGTCGCGCTCTCCGCGTGGGAGCAGGTGCGGCAGCTCGCGGCCGGGCTCGACGACGGCGCGTCGGCGCGCGCCGAGGAGCGCCTGTCGGTCCTCTACCTCGACGGCGGCTACCTCGACCGCGCGCTCCCGCTCGCCGAGCGGACCCTGGCCCGCGCCCGCGCCGGCGACGACGAGGCCGCGCTCGCCGCCGCGCTGAGGCGCACGGGGGTGATCCTCGAGCGGTCCGGCGCGTACGCGGCGGCGGCCGATCGGCTGGACGAGGCGGCGACGCGCGCGCGGTCGGTCGGGGACGGAGAGGGGGAGTGGCTGGCGCGGTTCCGCCTCGCGATCGTGCGACACAAGACGGGCGAGCTCGAGACGGCGAGCGAGGAGTTCCGGTCGCTTCGAGGGGCGGCGCGCGGACTCGGCCTCCCGCGCCTCGAGGGGCTCGCCGCGAACGGCCTCGGGAACTCGCTGTTCCTGCTCGGGATGGGGGAGGAGGCGCGCGACGAGTTCCGGCGGTGGCTCGAGCTCTGCCGCGCCGCCGGGGACCGGTCGAACGAGACGACCGCGCTCCTGAGCCTCGGCAACGTCCTGCGGATGCTCGGTCGACCCGACGCCGCGGCCGCGAGATACCGCGAGGCGTGGGAGGTCGTCGCCGAGAGCGGGGCGCCCCACGCGCGCGGCGCGGTCGCCGCCTCCCTCGCGGTCTGCGAGGCGGACGCGGGGAGGATCGACGTCGCGCGGCGGTGGCTCGGCCGCTGCCGGGAGTACGGGGAGGCGATGCGGGACCCGCACCTCCGGCTGGCGGCGGCGCGGGCCGAACTCCGGATCGCGCTCGCCGACGGCGACCTCCCGACCGCGCGGGCGGCGATCTCCGAGCTCGGCGACGTGGTCGAGAGGGTCGTCGCCGGCGGGTTGACGCCGATGCAGGCGGCGGGCGTCCGGACGTTCTTCGCCGCGATCCCGCTCAGCGTCCAGCCGCTGGTCCGGCTCGAGCTGGAGCGGGCCGGGTCGGACGAGGAACGCCGGCGGGCGGTCGAGGCCGGCTTCCTCGAGACCGGCCGGTGGAAGGCGCGGAGCCTCCTGCTCGAGCTCTCCGCGCACGGCGGCGGCGCCCCGCTCGAGAGCGTCGGGTTCGAGGAGGTCCGCGCGGAGCTGCTCCGGCCGGGACGCGCCTTCGTCGAGTTCGCGCGCGGTCGGACCCGGCTGCACGCGTACGTCGTGACGTCCGACCGCGTCCGCTTCCTGACGCTCGCCCCGTGGCGGGAGATCGACGCGGCGGCCGCGGCGTTCCAGGCGTCGATCGGAGACCCGGACGCCCTGGCGCCGCTCGACGAGGTCCGGCGGCGCGGGTTCGGGCTCTACCGCGCGCTCCTCCTCCCGGTGCTGGAGAGCGTCGGCGAGCCGATCGAGGAGCTGCTCGTCGTCCCGCCGCGGGGGCTGCCGCTCTTCCCGTTCGAGGCGTTGGCGACGTCGGAGTCGGGTCCCCTCGAGTTCGTCGTCGACCGGCTCGTGCTGACCGGCGGCCCGTCGGCGGCGGTCCTCGTCGCGCTGGCGCGGCGCCCCCCGCGGTCGGCGCCCGGCGACGTGCTGATGCTGGTCGATCCGGGCGATCTCGAGGGGCTCCCGGCGCTGCCGGGCACGCGCGAGGAGGCGGTCTCCGTGGTCGGCGCGCTGGCGTCGGACGAGCTCGCGGCGCGGGCCGCGGCCGCCCTCGCCGCCGCCGTCGACGTCTCGTTCGAGGAGCCGCCGGTGACCCTCCACGCCGGGCGGAGCGTGACCGCCGACCGACTGGGCGACGACGCGGCGCGCTTCGCGTGGCTCCACCTCGCGACGCACGGCGTCGTCGACGAGCGGGTCGCGTCCCGGACCGGCCTCGTCCTCGCCGACGGGACGTTCGGCCTCGACCGCGTCGCCCGGCTGCGCCTCGACGCCGACCTCGTCGTCCTCTCGGCGTGCGAGACCGCGGGCGGGAGGATCGTCCGCGGCGAGGGGGCCCGCTCGCTCGCCCGGTCGTTCCTCGTCGCGGGCGCGCGCGCGGACCTCT
>JAUIEL010000537.1 GCA_030428825.1 bacterium | reverse complement strand
ACGAATTCCTGCGGCAGGATCCCAACGTTGCCTGCGAACCCGGGCAAACGATGGATCGTCTGTTGCGATTGGCCAACGCGTGTCGCCGGTTGGAGCCCGCCGCAGGCCTTCAGCCCTCACCCGACTCAACCCACGTAATGGACGGAGTCCGATGAACACTGATAGCAAACGTATCGACCCGATCATTCATTTAAAAAAGGCGGAACGTGTCGTCAAACAAAAAGATGTGGCCCACGCCATGCATCAAGTCAAGCGTCGCGCGGCGGCAGCCGAGGGATTGACGGAACAGATTGAAGAGCTGGCGGGAAAAATGAGACTGGGTGCCCGCGGCGCCAAAATCAATGTCGAGTCGCTGAAGAACCTGGTCGAGAACCTGCGCCGGAACGGCCTCGACCCGGAGCGGGTCCCGATCGTCCTGCAGGCGAACAAGCGGGACCTCGCCGACGCGGTGCCGATCGAGACGCTCGACCGGGCGCTCGAGCTGACCGGGCGGCCGTGCCATCTGGCCACGGCGCTCACCGGCGACGGCGTCTACGAGACGTTCCGCGACATCCTCCTCGGCGCGATGGAGAAGGCGCACGAGGAGTTCGGGCTCGCGCGGTACGGGCTGCGCCGGTCCGACACCCTCGAGGCGATGGAGGAGGTCCTCGCCCGGCGGCGCCGGTTCCGCGTCGCCGACACGCCGGAGCCCCGGCGGATCCTCGAGCCCGCGTCCGACGACGCGCCGGCGCAGGGGGCGCTGCTCGACGCCGCGGTCCGGACCTCGGTCGAGCTGGCCGAGCTCGTCGGCGCGGTGACCGCCGAGCGGAACGCGGCCCGCCGGACGGGGCGGCGGGCGGTCGAGACGAGCGAGACGCTGCTGCACGACCTGCGGAAGCCGGTGACGGCGTTGACCAGCACGATCTGGCTGCTGCGTCGCCGCGCGACGGAGGGGAGCGGCGGGCTCGACTGCGAGGAGCTGGCGGTCGCCGAGGGAGCGTTGGCGGAGCTCTCCGCGCTGCTCGACGACGGGGCGGCGCGGCTGCGCGACGACGAGGAGCGCGGCGAGGAGACGGTCGACCTCGACGAACTGGTCGCCGAGGCGCTCCGTCACCGCGCGCTCGAGGCGCGCGAGGCGGGGGTCCAGCTCCGGGCGCTCGGGCGGCTCGGCCGGGTGCGGGGGCACCGGGCGACCCTGTCGTCGCTCGTCTCGAACCTCGTCGACAACGCCGTGAAGTACCGCTCTCCGCGGCGGGACGTCGGGAACGTCCGGGTGATCGGCCGGCCGCAGCGGGACGGCGGGACGGCGCTGCTGGTCGTCGACGACGGGATCGGCATCCCGGAGTCGGACCGGGACGCCGTCTTCCGGAAGCATCACCGCGCCGTGAACGTCGCCGACGTGGAAGGGTCCGGCCTCGGCCTCCACCTGGTCCGGAGCGTCGCGCACGCGCACGACGCCCGGATCGGTCTGCGGTCGACGCCCGGCGTCGGGACCCTGGTGCGGGTCCGGTTCCCCGCCTGCCGGGTGGCGGCGGCGGAGGGGGACCCGGTCAGTTCTGCGGCGGCGGCAGGTTCAGCTGGACCTGCGTGCTCGCCCCCTCCCGCACCTGGACCGCCTGCTCCGTCTTCTGTGCGTACAGGATCTTCATGAGCGGGTTGACCGGCTGCCCCTGCATCTTGTCCGGCTGGAGCGTCAGCTTGTACTCGCCGGGCTCGAGGTTGTTGAACTCGAACCGCCCGTCGTAGTCCGGCCGCGCGGTCTTCATCGACCCGTTCTGCCCCTGGCAGTGGACGGTGCCGTCGGAGAACGGCTTCCCGCCCGGCTCGCGGCAGTTCCCGGTGATCGAGCCGCCGGAGGAAACGACCTGGCGGCCGAGGTCGAGCGGCGCGCCGCCCGCGAGCTGGAGGTCGTTCACCGCCTTGCGCGAGTAGCCGGCCTTGCTGATCTCGACCTGGTACGTCCCGGGGACGATCAGGTTCATCGAGAAGCTCCCGTCCTTCTTCGTCGTCGTCGACCACTCGTGCTTCGTCGGCGCGTTCGGGAGGTTCTGGAAGATGTCGAGGATCGTGTTGTGGACGAAGTTGTTCGGGTTCAGCTTCACCTTCGCCCCGGCGACCGGCGCGCCGGCGGAGTCGACCACGACGCCGGTGACCTCCGCCCCCTGGTCGAGGTCGATCGTCACTCCGGAGGTGAGGTCGCCGCGCTGGACGAAGAACTCCTGCGAGCGACCGGGGGCGAACCCCTTGGCGACCGCCTCGAGGACGTAGTTGAACGGGTCGAGGTCGTCGATCGTGAACGAGCCGTCCGCGGAGGAGAACCGCTCGGTCCGGCCGGTCGGCGCCGGGTCGTGGTCGGCGTGACGGCGCAGCACCCGGATCGTGAAGTTGGTGACCGGCTGTCCGGTCGCCTTCTCCTTGACGACGCCGGAGAGGCCGCCGCGACGCTGCATCACGATCCGGACGTCGGACGCGCCCGCCGCGGCGACGTGCGTCTGGTCGGAGTACCCGGGGCAGCGGGCGGAGATGTTGTAGTTGCCCGTCGCGAGCCCGTTCAGCGTGAACGCTCCGCCGGCGTCGGTGATCGCGTTCCCCTTCGACATCCCGCGGTCGGCCGGTCCCTTCCCGAGCTGGAACGCCTCGAGCTTCACCTGCGCGATCGGCGCGCCCGCCTCGTCGACCACGACGCCGCGGATCGAGTTGGCGAGGGAGAGCTCGAAGTTCAGCTCGCGGTCGCCGACCTCCGCGAAGATGGTGGTGTTCGATCGGGACGCGGTGGCGTACCCCTCGGCGGAGACGACGACCTCGCACGCGTTGAAGTGGACGTTCGTGAACGCGTACGTCCCGGAGGCGTCGGTCGTGGTCGTCTTCCACGGCGCCTTGTCCCCGGGGTTCCGGAAGTTCGTCTCGAGCGTGTCCCAGAGCTCGATGGTCGCGTTCGGGATCAGGACGCCGTTCGGCCCCTTCACCACGCCGGTCACCCGGCCGCCGTCGGTCAGGATGATGTCCGGCACGAGCGTGAAGTCCGACTCCCGCACGGTCAGCCCCTCCGCCTCGGCGAGCGCGTAGTCCGGGTGCTCGACGATCACGACGTAGTTGTCGGCCGCCGCGAGCCCCTCCAGCGTGAACGTGCCGTCCGCCGCCGTCTCGGTCGAGCGGTCGGTCCGCTTCCGGCTGGACGGGAGGTGGAACGTGAGGTTCTTCGGGCCGATGGCGAGCGTCACCTTCGCTCCCTCGATCGGCTCGCGCTGGCGCGTGAGGACGACCCCCGACATGGTCCCGCTGCCGGAGCCGGCCTCGACGACCGGCTGGGCCGACGCGACGTTCCGCTCCGGCGTCGCCTCGGCGACGGCGGTCTCGCGATGGGTCTCGACCTTCTCGGGCGCGACCACGGGCTCGTCCACGACGGCCTCCGGCGCGGCCTGCTCCTCGACCGTGACCGACTCGGGGCCTCCGGAGTCGAGCAGGGTCGACACGACGAAGAACCCGGCCACTCCCAGGACGGCCAGGACGACGATCAGGCGGACGGCGGTGCTGCTCATGGTCTTTCCGATGGATCGGGCGGGAAGGGGTCCCCGGGTTCGACGACGCGGCGCCCGCGTCCCTTCCCTCGTTTTCGTGGCGAACGGCCGAGTCGGGTGAGAATACGCCGCGGTCGGGCCCGAGGCAAGCCGACCGGCGGGCGCGGCGGGGGGGCGAACGACGCGTTCCCCGGCCCTCGATCGGCCGGAACGGACGCGCGTCGCGACCGGCGCCGCTGCCCGGCTCGACTTCCCCGGCGGGCTGCTACACTCCGCGCGGCGCGGCCGCTCCGCGTCGTTCATCCCGCTCTCGGAGGCTCCATGTCCGACCACGTCGCCCGCTCGCTCGAGGAGTTCACGGCCGCCTGCGCGGCGAGGACGCCGACCCCCGGAGGCGGCGCCGCGTCGGCGCTGTTCGCCGCGATCGGGGCCGCCCTCGGAGAGATGGCGGCGCGCTTCACGATCGGGAAGAAGGGGTTCGAGGCGCACGAGCCGGCGCTCGCCGCGGCGCGGGACGCGCTCGAGTCGGCGCGCGCCGCGCTCCTCCCGCTGGTCGACGAGGACTGCGCGGCGTACGAGCTGGTGACCGCCGCGTTCAAGCTCCCGAAGGAGACCGACGACGAGAAGGCGGCGCGGCGCGAGGCGATCCAGTCGGGGATGCGCACCGCGATGGACGCTCCGCTCCGCGGGATGCGCGACTGCGCACGGGCGATCGACGCGATCGCGGGCGTGGCCGCGCACGTCAACCCGAACCTCGTGAGCGACGCCGGGGTCGGCGCCCTCGCCCTGTTCGCCGCGATCGAGGGGCTCGCGATGAACGTCCGGATCAACGCGGCGTCGCTGAAGGACGAGGGGGCGGCGGCGGCGGCGGTCGAGGAGGCGAGGACGCTCCGGCGGGCGGCCGCGGAGGCGCGGGACCGCGTCCTCGCGGCGGTCGACGGGGCGCTCGACGGGTGACCGACCGATGAGCGGCACCAGGCGCCCGCACGCGCTGATCATCCTCGACGGCTTCGGCGACGCCCCGGCGGGCCCGCACAACGCGATCTCCCGCGCGAACCCGAGGTTCCTGAACGACCTCTCCGAGCGGTACCCGCGCGGGCGACTGCTCACGTCGGGCGAGTGCGTCGGCCTCCCCGACGGACTGATGGGGAACTCCGAGGTCGGCCACATGAACCTCGGCGCGGGGCGAATCGTCTGGCAGGACATCACCCGGATCGATCGCGCGATCCGCGACGGCTCGTTCGCGAACAACCGGGCGCTGACCGGCGCGGTGAAGGCTGGCTATGGCGATGTCCTGACGCGCGATCGATGGCCGGCGGCCGCGTTGTTCCTGACACTCGACCCCCGCGAGGTGGACGTGAACGTCCATCCCGCCAAGGCCGAGGTCCG
>JAUIEL010000536.1 GCA_030428825.1 bacterium | reverse complement strand
CGGTCGAGTCGCGCTACGCCGCCCCCGGGACGCGCCTGCGGATCGAGGCGACGGTCGAGTACGAACGGTGCACCGTCACCGCGACGGTCACGCCCCGACCGTTCTTCGACCCGCCGAGGAAGCGCGCATGACGACCGCGACCGGACGGGAGACGCGGACGAGGGACGTGATCGTGGTCGGCGGCGGCCACAACGGGCTGGCGTGTGCGGCGTACCTGGCGAAGGCCGGGCTCGACGTCCTCGTCCTCGAGCGGCGGCACGTCCTCGGCGGCGCGGCGGTCACCGAGGAGGTCTTCCCCGGGTTCAAGTTCTCGGTCTGCTCGTACGTCGTGTCGTTGCTCCGGTCGTGGATCGTCCGCGACCTCGACCTCGCGCGGCACGGACTGCGGATCCTCCCGCTCGACTCGACGTTCACCCCGTTCCCGGACGGGCGCTCCCTCTTCCGCGGCGTCGACCCGGCGGAGACGCGGCGGGAGATCGCGAAGTTCTCGCCTCGCGACGCCGAGGTCTACCCGGAGTTCGGCCGCCTGATGGTCGAGCAGGCGCGGTTCGTGAAGCCGATCATCGACCGGCGCGTCCCCGACCCCGGGTCGCTCGCGCCGCGCGAGCTCGCCGACGCGCTCCGGTTCGCCGGCCACTTCCGCTCCCTCGGTCCGGAGGGGCTCGCCCGCCATCTGAAGATGCTGACGATGAGCGCGGTCGACTTCCTCTCCGAGTGGTTCGAGGCCGAGCAGCTCATCGGGCCGATGTCGATCAGCGGCATCATCGGGACGTTCCTCGGCATCCGCTCGCCGGGGACCGCGTACGTCCTCCTCCACCACTACATGGGCGAGATCGACGGCTCGTTCCGCGCCTGGGGTCTCGCGGAGGGCGGCACCGGGCGGGTCAGCCTCGCCCTCGCGTCCGCGGCCCGCGCGTACGGCGCGGAGATCCGGACCGAGGCGTCGACGGCGGAGGTCCTGGTCGAGGCGGAGCGCGCGGTCGGCGTCGTCCTCGAGGACGGAGAGGAGATCCGCGCCCGCCGCGTCGTGTCGGCGGTCGACCCGCGCCGGACGTTCCTCGGTCTCGTCGGCGAGCGGCACCTCGAGCCGGAGTTCGCGCGCGCGATCCGGAGGTACAAGCTCCGCGGCAGCTCGGGGAAGGTGAACCTCGCGCTCGACGGGCTCCCGGACTTCGTCTCCCGCCCCGGCGACGGCCCCCACCTCCGCGGCGACATCACGATCGCCCCGTCGATCGACTCGCTCGAGCGCGCGTACGACGAGGCGAAGTACGGCGCGTTCTCCTCCGAGCCGTTCATGGACGTCGTCATCCCGTCGCTCACCGACCCGACCGTCGCGCCGCCGGGGAAGCACGTCATGTCGATCTTCGTGCAGTACGCGCCGTACCACCTGAAGGGCGGCGCCGAGACCTGGCCCGAGCACCGCGAGGCGTTCGGCGACGCCGTGCTGAGGACGCTCGGGCGGTACGCGCCGAACCTCGAGGACCGCGTCCTCCACCGCCAGGTGCTGACGCCTTGGGACCTCGAACAGGAGATCGGCCTCACGGAGGGGAACATCTTCCACGGCGAGCTCTCGCTCGAGCAGCTCGCGTTCCTCCGACCGGTCCCCGGCTACGCGCGCTACCGGACGCCGATCCGGGACCTCTGGATGTGCGCCTCGGGGACGCACCCGGGCGGCGGGATCATGGCCGCGCCGGGCGCCCTCGCCGCGCGCGAGATCCTGGCGGAGAACGCGTCGTGAGCCGGGCCGACGTCGTCGTCCTCGGGGGCGGGCTGAACGGGCTCGTCGCGGCCGCCCGCCTCGCGAAGGACGGCCGGCGGGTGACGCTCGTCGAGGCGCGCGACGCGCTCGGCGGCCTCGCCGCGGCCGAGGAGTTCCATCCCGGGTTCCGGTCGCCGGGCGTCCTTCACGACACCGAGGCGGTCTCGCCCGACCTCGCCGAGGCGCTCGGGCTCCTGCGCCGCGGGCTCCGATTCCGCCCCGCGCGGCAGGCCGCGTTCCACGGCGACGGCGCCGGCCGCGTGATCCGCCTCCCGTCCGAAGACGACGCCTCGTCCGCTCCCACCGCCCCGGACGACCGGGCCGCCTGGTCCGAGCGGGCGGCGTTCCTCGGGCGCGTCCGCCCGTTCCTCGCGTCGATCCTCGACCGCGCGCCGCCGCCGCTCGCTCCCGAGTCGCTCGCGGGGTGGATGGGGATCCTGGGCCTCGGCGTCCGGGCGCGTCGGCTCGGCGAGGCGGACCTGCTCGAGCTGGCCCGCGTCCTCCCGATGTGCGTGGCGGACTGGCAGAACGAGGCGTTCGCCGACCCGCTGCTGAAGGCGGCGTTCGCGGCGACGGCGCTCGAGGCGTCGTTCCTCGGGCCGTGGTCCGGGGGGACGACGGCCCTCCTCCTGCTCCGCGAGGCGCGCGCCGGACGCGGCGTCGTCGGCGGGGCGCCGGCGGTCGTCCGAGCCCTCGCCGAGGAGGTCGAGCGCGCGGGCGTCGAGGTCGTCCGCGGCCGGCGCGTCACCCGCGTCGTGGTCGAGCGCGGCGCCGCCCGCGCGGTCGAGCTCGACGGCGCGGACCCGATCGACGCCGCGGACGTCCTCTCGACGCTCGACCCGCGAACGACGCTGCTCGACCTGATCGATCCCCCCGAGGTCCCGCCGTCGCTCGCCGACGCGGCGCGGGTCTACCGGATGCGCGGGACGACGGCGAAGCTCGACCTCGCGCTCGACGGGCCGCCGCCGTTCCCCGGGCCGCCGGGCGGCGGACCGATCGCGCTCTACCGCACCGGCGCCGAGCTCGACGCGCTCGAGCGCGCGTTCGACGCCGCGAAGTACGGCCGCTGTTCCGACCCGCCGCTCCTCGAGGTCCACGTGCCGACGCACGAATCGCCCGAGCTCGCGCCTCCGGGGCGCCACGTCGCGTCGATCCTCGTCCACTTCGCCCCGTTCGCGCTCGACGGCGGCTGGAGCGACGGCGCCCGCGAGCGGCTCGAGACGGCGGTCCTCGCCGAGCTCGATCGACACGCGCCGGGAGTCCGCGAGCAGGTCGTCGGCGCGCGCCTCCGGACCCCGGCCGACCTGGCCGAGGAGTTCGGCCTCTCGGGCGGCCACCTGCACCACGGCGAGCACGCGCCCGATCAGCTCCTCTCCCTCCGCCCGTCGTTCCGGTGCGGGGAGTACCGCACACCGATCGCCGGCCTCTGGCTCGGCGGCGGCGGGACGCACCCGGGCGGCGGGCTCTCCGGGCGGCCTGGGCTCCTCGCCGCGCGCGCGCTCGCGGGGCGTTCGGGCCCCTGAGCCGACGCGACGGCGCGGCGCGCTACCCCTCCGGCTCGATCAGGAGACGCCCGGCCGAGAGGACGCGCTCCTTCTTCAGCCGCCGCACCAGCTCGTCCCGGTCGAGCGCGAGGTGCGGCGAGATCTCGATCCGGACCGCGTCCCCGCGCTCCAGCTCGAACCCGGCCGCCTCGAGCCACGACCGGAAGAGGAGCGACATGTCCCGACGCGCCGTCGCCGCCGAGTCGTCCCCGCTCGCGTTCTTCACCGGCGAGAACTCCTCCTCCCGGCTCGCCTCGACGACGAGGCTCCGCTTCGCCTCGGGGAGCGCGTCGAAGACGAACGTCTCGAACTTCACGCCGGTCACCTCGGTCGGCGCGGCGGAGTCGCCGGTCGGGTCGAGGCAGGCGACCGCCTTGCGCGCCCGGTGGTACGGCAGGCGCAGCCCCCCCTCGGTGAGGCGCCGCACGAAGTCGGTCCGGAAGACGTGGATCGCGACGTTCCCGGCCCGGTACGCGAGCTCACCCTCGTCGTCCCGCGCCCGCCCCAGGTCGTCCGGGAGGTCCGAGTACTCCACGATCCCGAGCTTCCGGCCCGCCTTCGCGAACACGCCGACCTTCTCCGACGCGTCCCGCTTCGGGACCGCCTTGCTCGACGCCTCGGCCTGGCCGAGGCGGTGGTGGCCGAGGAACGCCGGATCGAGCACCTTCACCAGCGGGTTGTCGACCTGGAAGTAGAAGATCTCCTCGACCCCGCGCCGCTCGAGCTCGTCCAGCAGCCCTTCACGCGCGAGCGCGCCGAGCGAGCCGCCGTGGCCGTCGGGCGAGAGGAAGAGCGAGCCCTCGGACCGGAGCAGGAGCCGCCCCTCCGCGTCGACCGCCGGGAGCATCCCCTGCCGAAAGACGAAGACGTCCTCCGCGGCGAGCCCGAACCGGTCGTGCCGCTCGAGGAACTCGACCGTCTCCTCGTGGTTCGCCTCGCTCGTCATCACGAGCATCGGGAGGCGCGCGCCGTACCGCTCGCCCGCCGCGCGGACCTTCGCGAAGTGCCACTCGAACAGCGTCGTGCCGCCGACCGGACCGATCGGGAAGCACCCCTTCGGCCCCTCGAAGCCGAGCCGCGAACCCTGCCCGCCGGCGACGACGAACGCCGCGACCTTCCCCTCCCTCAGGAGCTCCTCGCCGGCGCGGATCGCGCGGTTCTCCTTCCGCCGTCCCCCGGGGCCCTCGGGGCGCGGGACCATCGGCGGCGGAGCGAGCCGGCCGAGGTCGAGCGTCGCGACCGGTCGGTCGTGCTTCAACTCGTCGATCAGGCGGCCGAGCAGCGAGAGGTCGATCCGCTCGAGCGAGTCGAGGAACCGCTCGCGGTCCGCGTCGTCCAGCCGGTCGACGAACCGGAAGACGTGTCCCTGGCCCGCCCGCTCGAAGGTGGCGCGGAGCCGGTCCAGTCGTTCGGTCATCTCGGCGCTCCTTCGATCAGGACCTTCAGGACTCCGGGCTCGGCCGCGCGCTCGAGCGCCGCGGCCGCCTCGGCCAGGGGGAACCGGCGATCGATCAGCGTCTGGACCGGCAGCCGCTCCTCCGCGAGCTTCTCGACCGCCCGCTCGATCGAGCCGCACCGAGACCCGACGACGGTCAC
>JAUIEL010000535.1 GCA_030428825.1 bacterium | reverse complement strand
GACGGCCAGGTCGACCTGGCCGAGTGGCACCGCCTCGACCGACCGCAGGAACCCGCGCACGACGCCGTTCCGCACGGTGATCCGGTGGTCGCCGAAGCACTCGATGCCGACCGAGTCGTTCGTGTCGTCGGACGGCGCGGTGGACGAGAGGACGAGGCCGCCGAGGTCGATCACGACGTCCGGCGCCTCCACGGTGATGGCGGCGCCCGTCAGCTCCTTGAACTTCAGGTTCTTCTTCAGGACGTACGTGCCCGGCTTCTTGACCGTGAACGGCAGCTTCTTGATGGTCGTGGCCGCGCCTCCGGAGGCCGCGAACAGGACGAGGGCCGCGAGGGCGACGAGGGACTTCGACATGGGAGTGGACCTTCCTGCGTGGGACCGCGATCGCGTCGGGAGCATCGTACGATCCCGATCCTCGCGGCTCCCCCAACGTTACCTCTGGCACCCCGGACAGTGGTACGTCGCCCGCGCGTCCCGTCGCGTCAGACGGACCGAGGCGCCGCACCGGAGACACGGCTCGCCCGACCGTCCGTAGACCGCCAGCCGAACCGCGTTCCCGCCCGGCCGGCCGTCGATCCCGGCGTAGTCGCGGAGCGTCGTCCCGCCGTGCTCGATCGCCGCGGCGAGGACCTCCTTCACCGCGGCGGCGAGCCGGTCGCACCGCTCGCGACCGACCCGGCCGGCCGCGCGGTGCGGGTGGACGCCGGCCGCGAAGAGCGCCTCGCTCGCGTAGATGTTGCCGACGCCGACCACGACCGTTCCGTCCATCAGCAGGCTCTTCACGCGCGCTCTCCGCCCGCGCGACACGGCGTGGAGATAGGCGCCGTCGAACGCCTCCGAGAGCGGCTCCGGGCCGAGGTGCGCCAGCCGCGGGTCGAGCGACGGGTCGCCCGTGACCCACATGACGGCGCCGAAACGCCGCGGGTCCCGCAGCCGGAGCAGGTGCCCGTCGTCGAGCGCCAGGTCGACGTGGTCGTGGGGTCCGATCGGCGTGTCGTCCGGCAGCCGGCGCAGGCTCCCGGACATCCCGAGGTGGACGAGGACGGTCCCCGGGCCCGCGGGGAGGAGGAGGTACTTCGCCCTCCGCTCGGCGCCGGCGAGGACGGTCCCCGGGAGCTCTCGCTCGAGGCGCTCCGGGACCGGCCAGCGGAGGCGACGTTCGCGCACCCGGACGGCCGTGACGCGCCGTCCCCGGACCGACGGATCGAGCCCGCGGCGCGTCGCTTCGACCTCCGGGAGCTCGGGCACCGCCTACTCGAACCGCAGCGCGACGAACCAGATCGCGTTCACGAGCGTCGCGAGCACCAGGCGGCGGCGGAACGACGACTTGACCGTCTTGTGGCGGAACACGACCGTGCCGAGCCAGATCCCCGGCGCGCCGGTGAACGCGGTGATCGACAGGAGGTACGCCTCGGGGATCCGTCGCCAGCCGCGCGCGGCGCACAGCTTGTCGATCCCCATCGCGGCGAACCCCGCCACGTTCACGACGAGCAGGAACCAGACGACGAACCGGAGCATCGGTCAGCCGCGGAGCTGCTCCTCGAAGAGGCGCTGGGCCACGTCGAGGAAGTCCCGCTCGGTCACGATGCCGACCAGCTTCTCGTTCCGCGTCACCGGGAGGCAGGAGACCCGCTTCCGACGCATGAGCGAGATCGCGTCGAGGACCCCGGTCTCGGGCGAGACCGACACCGGGTCCGGCTTCATGATCTCGCGGACGGCGATCGGCTCGTTCTGTCCGCTCGCGGCGCCCCGACCGATGAGGCGCATCAGCGTCCGATGCGAGACCAGCCCGACGAGGCGCCCCCCGTCGTCCTCGACCGGGACGTGACGGATGTGCTCCCACTCCATCAGGCTCGCCGCGAGGTCGACGAGATCCTCGGGGTGGACCGTGAAGAGGTCCCGCGTCATCACCTGGTCGACCGTCTGGTACGACCGGCGCCAGTCCGAGGTCGCCGGGTCGTAGACCGCCAGCGGCCACTCGTGCACCGGGGCGCCGGAGGCCTGGTTCTCCCAGGTCGCGGCGACGATGGCGCGGAACTTCTCGTCGCGCTTCCCCTGCTTCATCGACGCCAGCGAGTCGAACATCCACTGGGCGCCGGTCTGCCCCGATCGCACGCGCTCCTCGATCGTCCCGAGGTAGAGGTCGACGTCCGACGAGTCGATCCCGCGGGACGCGAGCCCCTCGCGGGCGATCGGGAGGAGCTCCTCGAGGATCAGGTCCTGCGCCGAGAGGTCCTTCCCGTGGAACCAGTTGAACTGCGCCATCAGCCCCTGCCGCGCCGCCATCACGAAGTTCCCCTTCGCGTCGTCGAAGCTGATGAGGTTCGTGATGTCGTCGTGGTCCTCGGCGAGCTTCGACATCAGGCCGAAGAAGAGCGCGGCGTTCGCCACCTCGTCGCGCGTGGTCGGTCCGGCCGGCAGGGCGCGGTTCTCGATCCGGAGGTGGGCCTTCCCGCGATGGACGCCGTAGCACGCCCGGTTCCAGCGGTAGACGGTCCCGTTGTGCAGGCGGAGCGCCTTCAGCTCGGGGATCTCGCCGCGGTCGAGCGTCACCGTCGACGGCTCGCCGAGCTCGGTCGTGAGGACGAGCCGGAAGCGCGCGATGTCCTCGCGGAAGATCTCGAGGACCGACTCGCGGACCCAGGAGTCCCCGAAGCTGACGCGGGGGCGCCGCCCGCGGTGCAGGTGCGTCTCCGACCGCTCGTCGACCGACTGCTGGAACAGCGCGACCCGCGTCTCGTGCCACAGGCGATGCTGGAGGACGAACGGCGAGTTGACGGCGCACGCCAGGACCGGCGCGGTGATGACCTGGGCGAGGTTGTAGAGGCGCGCGAACTCCTCGGCCGCGACCTGGAAGTGGACCTGGAAGCTCGTGTTGCACGCCTCGAACAGGACGTTGTCGTGCGTCACCTGGAGCTCGTCGAGCCCCTTGATCGACGCCTTGAACTCGCCCCCGCGCATCGAACGCATCGCCTCGTTCAGGCGGTAGTAACGCGGCATCGGGGTCATGCTCTCGATGCCGAGGTCCGACTGCTGGAGCGTCGGCAGGATGCCGGTCAGGACGGCCTTGGCGCCCTCCGCCTTCACCGCCTCCCGCACCCGCCCGAGCAGGCCGTCGAGCTCGCTCTCGATCTCGGAGAGCGTCGACCCGGTCAGCGCGTACGGGGAGAGGTTCGCCTCGAGGTTGAAGAGCGCGAGCTCGGTCGTGAACTGCGGGTGGTCGAGCCGCTTCAGGATGTCGAGCGCCTTGTTCGCGGGGCGGTACATGTCGTCGACCAGGAAGATCTCCTGCTCGGCGCCGACCCGCCGGATCCCCGACTCGATGAGGCCGGACTCGATCATCCGCTCGAGGGCGCGCACGTCGTCGAGGATCGCGCGCATGAACCCCCGCAGCTCGCGGTTGTCGACGTTCTGAGACGTGTTGTGCTCGCCCATCGAACTCCCTGACTCGGCTCGGTTCCCGAGACCGGAGGATATCAGGCGGGCACGCCGGATCCGTCAACGCGCCGGGCCCCCGCTCCAGAAAGGGGCGGGGGCCCGGCGTCGGGGACGATCGGAACCGGAGGCATCGGCGTCCGGACGGACGCCGGCGGTCAGACGACTCCGCCGGCGACGGCGCGCGCGTTCCGGCCCGACGCCGCGTTCGACTCGAAGAAGAACCGGTCCTGACCGAACGCCGGGACGAGGTCGTCGAGCCAGGTGGCCGACTCGTCGTACTTCGCGAAGAACGGCCGCCGCACCCAGTCCGGGTTCCGGCCGCGGAGGAAGGTCAGGACGAACACCTTCTCGCCGTGGATCTCCGCGACGCCGTCGATCTGGACCTTCCCCGGGGTCGCCGACATCGACGGACCGCGCGCGGTCCGGGCGAGGCCGGTCACCTGCTTCCAGGCGCCGTGGAAGATCCGGTACGCGCGGGCGAGCGGGACCTCGAAGTACGCCTTCGGACCGGTGTCGCGCTCGACGAACATGTAGTACGGGATCGCGCCGAGCCGGACCTGCTCCTTCCACATCCGGGCCCAGACCCGGGACGAGTCGTTCACGCGCCGGATGAGCGGCGCCTGGCAGCGGACCTCGGTGCCGGCGTCCCGCAGCCGCTGGATCGCGGTCTGCGCGATCTCGGTCGACAGCTCGACCGGGTGGCTGAAGTGCCCCATGATCGCGATGTGCTTCCCGGCCGCGCGCACCTCCTCGAACAGGCGGAGGCAGTCGTCGGCGTCGGCGTCGGTCACCCACCGCTGCGGCCAGTACGCGACCGCCTTCGTCCCGAAGCGGATGTGGCGGATGTGCTCGAAGCCCGGGCCGAGGAGCGGCTCGACGTACTTCCGGATCACCTTCGTCTTCATGATCATCGGATCGCCGCCGGTGAACAGGACGTCCGAGATCTCGGTGTGCTCGCGGAGGTACTGGAGGAACGTCTCCGCCTCCTTCTGGGCGAACTTCAGCTCGTCCATGCCGACGAACTGGGCCCAGCGGAAGCAGTACGTGCAGTACGCGTGGCAGGTCTGCCCCTGGCTGGGGAAGATCAGGCAGGTGTCCTCGTACTTGTGCTGCATCCCCGGCAGCTCGGTCCCGTCCGCGAGCCGCGGACGGTTGTGCTGCATCTGGCCCGACGGGTGCGGGTTCAGGTCGAACCGGATCCGGTTGGCCGCCGCCTTGATCTCCTCCGGCGACGCGTCCCGCGCGAGGAGGCCCTTCATCTCGGCGAGGGCGTCGTCGGCGAGCATCCCCGGCTGCGGGAACGTCAGCTGGAACATCGGATCGTTCGGGACGTCGCTCCAGTCGATCAGGTGATCGATCACGTACTGGTTCACCCGGAACGGAAGCACGTGCGCCACGGCCTTCATCTCGAGCCGATGGTCGGCGTCGAGGCGGGCGATCGGTCCGATCCGGTCGATCGTCGTGTGCGTGTAGACGCGATAGCGCGAAA
>JAUIEL010000534.1 GCA_030428825.1 bacterium | reverse complement strand
ACGCATCCCCGATGCGACCGTGTCGCGCCTTCCGATCTACCTGCAGATCCTGACCTCGCAACTCGAGGCGGGTGTCTCGAACATGTCCTCGGAGGAACTCGCCGGCCTCGCTGGGGTGAACGCGGCGAAGGTCCGGATCGCTCCCGAGCAGAAGCCGCGGACGCGCATGATCACCTACCACCCCGGCTGGATCGGCGGGCTGAAGCAGACGCCGGTCACCGAGGCGTTCGAGAAGAACCCGGACCGGGTCATCCGGCTGGCGGTGCGGCGCATGCTGCCGAAGACGAAGCTCGGGAAGCAGATGCTGACCAAGCTGAAGATCTACTCCGGCGAGGAGCATCCGCACTCCGCGCAGAAGCCCCAGCCGTTTCCCGGGACCGTCTGACGGATCCCCGCCCGAACCGAATCGAACCTCCCAGTCTGGAGTTCGCGCCCGTGACCGACACGCCCGAAACCCCCGAGACCCCGTCCGAGGCCGGGACGACGCCCGAGGCGGCGTCCCCCGCTCCGACCGAGTCGGCCGCCCCGGCCGCGCCGGCGGAGGGAGCCGTCGAGCCGACCGAGAGCGAGGCGCCGGCGCCGCCGCCGAAGCCGCGTCCGATCGACGGCTTCGTGTGGGGGACCGGCCGCCGCAAGCGATCGGTCGCTCGCGTGCGCGCGAAGTACGGCTCGGGTCGGATCACGGTGAACGGGAAGGCGCTCGAGGAGTTCTTCCCGACCGCGCAGGCCCAGCTCACGGTCCTCCGTCCGCTGAACGTGACGGACACGCGTGAGAAGTACGACATCCACGTCAACGTCGACGGCGGCGGCATCACCGGCCAGAGCGGCGCGGCGTCGCTCGGCATCGCCCGCGCGCTGCGCGAGGCCGAGCCGCACCTCGAGCCGGCGCTGCGCGAGGGGGGCTTCCTCACCCGCGACAGCCGCATGAAGGAGCGCAAGAAGTACGGGCTCCGGGGCGCCCGCCGCGCCTACCAGTTCTCCAAGCGCTGATCCTCATCCGGATCGCGCGATCGGGGCCGACGGGGTGATATCCTCATCCGTCGGCCCCGTCGATTGAATCGACCGGTTCCGAACGCCGCGGGGCCGCAGACGTCCGGGAGCATCCGCATGGCCGGCCATTCGCATTCCGCCAACATCCGCCACCGCAAGGCGGCCGTCGACGCCAAGAAGGGCGCGGCGTTCTCGAAGCACGCCAAGCTGATCATGACCGCGGCGCGGCTCGGCGGCGGCGACCCGGCGATGAACCCCCGGCTGACGCTCGCCATCGACAAGGCGCGCGCCGACAACATGCCGAAGGACAAGATCGAGCGCGCCATCAAGAAGGGGACCGGCGAGCTCGAAGGGGAGCAGATCGAGGAGATCCGGTACGAGGCGTACGGCCCCGGCGGCGTCGCGATCCTGATCGACGCGATCACCGACAACCGCAACCGCTCGGCGAGCGACCTGCGTCACCTCCTGGAGAAGCACAACGGCCGCCTCGCCGAGTCCGGCTCGGTCGCCTGGATGTTCAACGCCCGGGCGTTGGTCGAGGTGAAGGCGGAAGACGTCGACGAGGAGAAGCTGTTCGAGGTCGTCACCGAACTCGGCGCCGAGGACCTCGAGCGGGCCGGCGACGTCTTCGAGGTGTTCGGCGAGGCGACCCTCCTGAACGAGCTGCACACCGGCCTCCGCGACCGCGGCTTCCACGTCGAGCGGGCCGAGCTGGCGATGGTCCCGCAGACGACGGTCGTCCTCGACAAGGACGCGGCGGAGAAGATCCTCGCGATGTTCGACGCGCTCGAGGCCCACGACGACGTCGACACGACCCACTCCAACATCGAGATCCCGGACGAGGTGCTCGCCGAGCTCGGCTGAGCTCTCGCGCCGGTGTCGGTCACCGGCCCACGGGTGGGGGGGCGGATCCGGTGGGGGGAGCGGAGGTCGGGCGGCGCGCGAGACTCCGCGGATTCGTCGCGGATTTCCCTCAAGTCCCGCGGCGACCGGGTCGATGAGAGGTCTGGTTCCCCGGTTCGACGAATCCGACTCGAGCCCGGAGCCGCTCAGGAGCGGACCATGGCGAAGTCGAAGCGGGCGCTGGTCGCGAGGCTCGAGGAGGACGGGCGGGAGGCCGTGAAGGCCCGGCTCGAGGAGCAGGGGTACGAGGTCTCGTGCGCGGCGACCGGAGCGGAGGCGCTCTCCCAGGCCCGCGAAGAGGTCCCGGACCTCGTGTTCGTCGACGGCGTGCTGCCGAAGCTCTCCGGCTTCGAGCTCTGCCGCGAGGTCCGCGCCATCGCCGACCCGAAGCGGGTCTGCGTGGTGATGGTGCTCGAGGAAGGGGACTCGTACGGGCGCGGCCGGGCCCGCGCCGAGGGGGCGGACGTCATCCTGAACGAGCCGCTCCTCGAGGACGACTTCGAGGAGGTGATGGCCGTCGCCGAGCAGCCGAACGACCACGTCGACGACGTCCTGACCGGGCGGGCGGTGAAGCGCGACCGCTTCCTCCGCGAGCTCCTGAAGTCGGGGCCGTCGAAGTCCGACCCGATGGTCCAGAAGATCTCCGACCCGCTGACCGGGCTCCACCACAAGGAGTTCATGACGCTCAAGCTGGAGGAGGAGTTCAAGAAGGCGCGCCGGTACGGCTACCCGCTCGCGATCCTCCTGGTCGAGGTCGAGAACCACGACGAGGTCCGCGCGAACCACGGCAAGCCGACCGCGCAGGAACTCCTCCTCGAGGCGGCCGGCATCTTCCTCTGCGAGTCGCGCGACGTCGACTGCGCCGGCCGCGTCGACGAGGCGCGGTTCCTCCTCCTCCTCCCGAACACCGGCCTCGACGGCGCGCGCCTGATGGCCGACCGCGTCTTCCAGCAGGTCTGCGGCCGCAAGGTCCGCGCCGAGACCGCCGAGGTCCCCCTCCGCGCGTCCGTCGGGATCGCGGCCCTCCCCTCCGCCGACGTCGAGTCGGTCGACGACTTCGTCGAGCGGGCGCTGCGCGCGATGCGCACCGCGTCGAACATGGGCGGGAACCGCATCTGCGCCTGGGGCGACGCCGCGGTCGCGGAGCACGAGGAGGCGTAGGGGGGAGGGCCTCCCGCTCCCGAGTTCGTCGGGCCGCGCCCCCCTACGCCGCGCGGCCGCACCCCCGTTCGACGCTCGGCGCGCGGCGGCGCCACGCCCCGGCGCGCAGCGGCGTCAGCGCCCCTCGACCGCCGCCTGCGCCGCCGCCAGCCGCGCGATCGGCACGCGGAACGGGGAGCACGACACGTAGTCCAGCCCGACGCCATGGCAGAAGCGCACCGACTTCGGGTCGCCGCCGTGCTCGCCGCAGATGCCGAGCTTCAGCCCCGGCTTCGTCGCCCGCCCCTTCTCGCACGCCATCTCCACCAGCGCGCCGACCCCGTCCTCGTCGATCGACGCGAACGGGTCCGCCTCGAGGATTCCGGTCTCCTGGTAGTGCATCAGGATCGGCCCGGTGTCGTCGCGGGAGAACCCGAACGTCATCTGGGTCAGGTCGTTCGTGCCGAACGAGAAGAAGTCCGCCTCCTCCGCGACCTGGTCGGCGGTGAGCGCCGCGCGCGGCACCTCGATCATCGTCCCGATCAGGAGCTTCCCGTCGTACCCGGTCTCCTCGCGGACCGCGGCGACGATCCGCTCGGTCAGCGCGCGGAGCTCCTTCAGCTCGGCGCGGGTCCCGACCAGCGGGTGCATGATCTCGGGGATCACCGTCACGCCGTCCTTCGCGCACTTCGCCGCCGCCTCGACGATCGCGCGGACCTGCATCTCGTAGATCTCGGGGTGGGTCAGGCCGAGCCGGCAGCCGCGATGGCCGAGCATCGGGTTCAGCTCGTGAAGCTCCTCGACCTTCCGCCGGATCGCCTCGATCGGGACGCCCATCGTGTCGGCCATCTCCCGCTGCGCCTCCTCCGTGAACGGGAGGAACTCGTGCAGCGGCGGGTCGAGGAGGCGGATCGTCACCGGCAGGCCGTCCATCGCCGCGAAGATGCCGACGAAGTCGTCGCGCTGGTACGGCAGGAGCTTGGCGAGCGCCTTCTCCCGCGTCGCCTTCTCCTCGGCGAGGATCATCTCGCGGACGGCGACGATGCGGTCTCCCTCGAAGAACATGTGCTCGGTGCGGCAGAGGCCGATCCCCTCCGCGCCGAACTTCCGCGCCACCTCGCAGTCGTGCGGCGTGTCGGCGTTCGTCCGGACCTTCATCGTCCGCCGCGCGTCCGCCCACTCCATGAGCGTCCCGAACTCGTCGGTCAGCTCGGGGTCGACGGTCGCGATCTGCCCGGCGTAGACGGTGCCGGTCGAGCCGTCGAGCGAGAGCCAGTCCCCCTCGTTCAGCGTCACGCCGCCGGCGGTCAGGGTCTTCGCGGCGTAGTCGATGCGGGCCGACTCGCAGCCGGCGACGCAGCAGGTCCCCATCCCGCGGGCGACGACCGCGGCGTGCGACGTCATCCCGCCGCGCGAGGTCAGGATCCCCTTCGACACGTGCATGCCGCCGATGTCCTCCGGCGAGGTCTCCACGCGGACCAGGATGACCGGCTGGCCGTCGGCGTGCGCGGCCTCCGCCTCGTCGGCGGTGAAGTAGATCCGTCCGGTCGCGGCGCCCGGGGACGCGGGGAGCCCCTTGCCGATCTCGGTCTTCTCGGCCTTCGGGTCGAACTCCGGGTGGAGGAGCTGGTCGAGGGCCCGCGGGTCGACCCGCAGGACCGCCTCGTCCTCGGTGATCAGCCCCTCGCCGGCCATCTCGACCGCGGCGCGGACCGCCGCCTTCCCGGTCCGCTTGCCGGTCCGGGTCTGCAGCATGAAGAACTCGCCCTCCTGCACCGTGAACTCGATGTCCTGGAGGTCGCGGTAGTGGTTCTCGAGCTTCTCCTTGATCGCGAGGAGCTTCGCGTACGTCCCGGGGATCGTCTCGTCGATCGTCGACACCGGCAGCGGCGTCCGGATGCCGGCGACGACGTCCTCGCCCTGCGCGTTCGGGAGG
>JAUIEL010000533.1 GCA_030428825.1 bacterium | reverse complement strand
CGTCCGCGGGGAGGTCGTGCCGCCCCGCCGCGACCCGGGTCCGGAACGGCGGCTCGACCTCCTCGACCAGGACCTCCCCCGCCGCCGGGCGCTCGGGCCGGGCGGCGGCGTCCGGCGCGACGGCGACGTAGCGCGAGGCCCACGCCGCGAGCACCTCGGCCGCGTACTCCGCGTCCCGCCGGTCGCTCAGCAGGTGGTCGGCGTCGTCGAGGGAGACGAAGCTCTTCACGCCGCGGGCCGCCTCGTAGATCCGGCGCGCGTCGTCGATCCCGACCACCCGGTCGAGCGGCGAGTGCATCACCAGGAGCGCCTTCCCGAGCGCGCCGAGCTCCTCGCCGAGGTTCTGCGCGTCGAGGTCGTCGAGGAACTCCCGGCGGACCCGGAACGACCGCCCGCCGATGTCGACCTCCGCCTCGCCGTCGCGCTCGATCGAGTTCAGGTCGCCGGAGAAGAGGTGCTTGACGTGCGCGGGGTCGGCGGGGGCGGCGACCGTCGCCACCGCGCGGACCTCGTCGATCCGGCGCGCCGCCGCGAGGACCGCCGCGCCGCCGAGGCTGTGGCCGACGAGGAGCGCGGGCGCCCCGATCGTCGCGCGGAGGTGCGCCGCTGCGGCCACGAGGTCGTCGACGTTCGAGGAGAAGCGCTCGTTCGCGAACTCCCCCTCGCTCCCGCCGAGGCCGGTGAAGTCGAACCGGAGGACGGCCACGCCCCGCTCGGCGAGGGCCCGGGCGATCCGCGCGGACGCCGGGAGGTCCTTCGAGCAGGTGAAGCAGTGCGCGAACAGGGCCACCGCCCGCGGCGCCCCCGCCGGGCGGTCGAGTCTCGCCGCCAGCTCGTCGCCGCGGCCGTTCGGGAACACGACCTTCTCGCTCGTCGTCGTCGTCGTCATCGTCGTCGGGGCCTCCTCTCCCCCTCCGACGCCGCGGGCCGGCCCGAGGTTTCGGGACGGCGCGCCGCTTCCCGCCCGAGCGGCCGACCGACGCGCTCGGTCAGCGGCCTCCCTCGGCCGAGACGTCCGCGCCCCGCGCCGGGAGGGTCACCGCCGCGAGCAGGTAGAGCCCGACGCAGACTCCGAGCGCCGCGGCGAACCCGAACTCCATCGCGAACAGGATCGCCACCACGCTCGCCACCACCGAGGCGCCGCCGTTCACGCCGAACGCCCACGGCAGGAGCGGCCCGGCGACCGAGCGAGCGTGCCGCAGACCGAGCGGGAACGGCATCCCCATCAGGAACGCGAGCGGGAAGATCAGGCCGACCGCGACCGCGTCGCGCGCCGCGTCCGAGAGGTGGAGCGTCGCTCGGAGCACGTCGGGGACGAAGACGATGTGCAGGATCAGCATCGCCACCACGCCGAGCGCGCCGAACAGGGCGCCGCGGCGCTCGCTCCCCGGCGCCACCCGCGCGGAGAGCGCGGCTCCGAGTCCCGACCCGAGCAGGAACGTGGTCAGGCCGAGCCCGAGCGCCTTCAGCGGGTGACCGAGGTAGAGCGTCAACCGCTGCATCGTCGCGATCTCGACCGCCAGGTAGGCGAGGCCGACCGCGCTGAAGAAGACGACCAGCCGGAGCCCTCCCGACACCTTCAGCCCGTCCCGCCGGAACGCGCCGAGCGGCACGACGACGAGGAGGAGGACCAGCACCAACGACGCGCCGAGCGACAGCCAGAGGACCTGCAGCCCGGCGGGGCCGAGCCCGATGACCGCCGCGAAGTGCTCCTTCCCCTTCTCCTCCTCCCGCTCCGCCAGGACGTCCCGCCCGCGGAAGAACTGGAAGAAGAACGGCCGATCGTCGCTCACCGGGTCGACGGCGTACGCGTACCCGGCCTCGAACTCCGCCGCCGCCGCCTCGCCGCGCCGGATCGCGTCGACGTACGCGACGAACTCCGGCTCGCCCTCGCCCCCCGGGAGGTACGCGGGGCTGTACGCGTGGGCGCGCGCGGTCTCGGTGCAGAAGCGGCGGAGGACGTTCACCTCGCCCTCGGTCATCGGCGTCCGCTTGACGATCGTCACCGCGTACCGGGCCCGCTCGCCGGCGTCGCGCCCCGGCGTCCCCTCGCTGTCGACGTTGATCACGGCGATGTGCCGGCCGGGGTCCTCGACGCCGCGCGCCGCCAGCGACCGCGCCGCCATCCCGACCAGCCGGAGCGTCTCGCGCGGCGGGTAGAACCGCCAGCGGAGGACGCAGACCACGCCGTCGTCGTTCAGGTGGTCGAGGTAGTCGTCGATCGCCTCCTGCGTGTAGAGGTACGACTCGGCGACGATGTTCGCGCCGGACGCGAGGGCGGCGTAGGTGTCCGCCCCGGTGATCTGGATGATGTCGTACTTCTGGTCGGAACGCGCCACGACCGACCGGCCGTCCGCGACCTCGATCGTGACCCGCGGGTCGTCGTAGACGTGCCCGGTGTACGCGCCGAACCGCTCGCGCATCATCGTCGCGGTCGAGCGGTTGATCTCCGCGCCGGTGACGCGCTTCGCGCCCATCAGGAGCGCCGTCTTCAGGTCGAGGCCGCCGCCGACGCCGATCACCAGCGCGTCGTCCCGGCTCGAGCGCGTCGCCGGGTCGAACGTCAGCAGGTAGCCGAGCGCCATGTGGTTCAGCATCAGGCCGTCGCGGTTCAGCTTCGCGTCGGACGGGATCCACGTCGGCGCGTCGCCGTCCTGGTAGAGGCGGAGCATCGGGTCGGTCGCCTCGTCCCCCACCACGTCGATGCGGCAGATCGGATCCCAGATCGACACGAGGTGGTCGGCGCCGCGGTCGAGCTCGAAGTCGAGCGTCTTGCCGCTGGCGCACGGGAACGGCAGCACCCGCTCGCCGACCCCGAGGAGCGCGAACGACGCGACCGCGGCGAGGCCGGCCCCCGCCGCCCCCGCGGTCCGCCCGCGGCCGAACAGGAGCGCGCCGCCGCCGGCGAACGCGAGCCCCGCCGCGACGAGCACCACGCCCGCCCCGCCGAACCCCCGGATCACCGGCATCGCGAGGAGCGCGCCGAGCGCCGATCCGATCATGTTCACGGCGTACCGCCGGCTGACGACGCGCCCGCTCCCCTCCAGCGCCGCGGCGACGCCGATCCCCGCGAAGAAGAACGGGATCACCAGATAGAGGTACGAGACCGTCGCCCGGACGGCCGGAAGGCGCGAGTCCTGCTTCGGGAGCGCCTCGATCTCGTGGCGCGCGAGGAGGGCGAACGTGGCGACGGCGAGGACCGCGAACCAGATCGCCCCGCGCCCGGCCCGGACCTCGTCGACCGGCCGCCTGGAGACCGCGAGCCACGTCCCGCCGGCGGCGAACCCGAGCAGCGTCACGGTCACCACGAGGTACGTGACGTGGTGCCAGAGGATGAACGAGAAGATCCGGACCTGACCGACCTCCAGGAGGAGGATGGCGGCCGACAGGAGGAGCAGTCCGAGGGCGATCGGGCCCTCTCGGCGGCGGTCCGTGGCGTGGGTCATGGGGTTCCCGAGAGCGGAGAACCCGGAATTCTAGCCCGGTCGCTCGGCGACGATCCGCGTGAATCGGGCGAAACTGACGGCTGCCGCACGGGCACGCCGGTCCGCCGGCCGTTCACGGCGAATTCGCGACGTGCGACGCGAGAAGCGCGCGCAGGTCCTCGATCCGGAACGGCTTCGCGAGGTGGTCGTCCATCCCGGCGGCGAGGCAGCGCGCGCGTTGCTCGGTCAGCGCTTCGGCGGTCAGCGCCACGATCCTCGGCCGCCCGTCGTCGCGGGACTCCCGGATCCGCCGGGTCGCCTCGAGCCCGTCGAGGACCGGCATCTGCACGTCCATCAGCACGAGGTCGTACTCCTCGCGCGCGACCGCGTCGACCGCCTGCTGCCCGTCCTCGACGCAGTCGGCGGTGCAGCCGAGCCGCTCGAGCGTCTTCGCGGCGACCCGCCGGTTCACCGGGTTGTCCTCGGCCACGAGGATCCGGAGCGGCGGCAGCTCCGCCGGGGTCTCCTCGGGCCGCGCGGCGCGCGACTCGCCGCGGGCGTGATCGTCGAACAGGTCGAGGAGGAGCTGCTGGAGCCGCCACGACTTCACGGGCCGCACCAGCGTGGTGCGCGCCGTGCCGCAGGGGCTCCGGCCGAGGGAGGGGGAGCCGAGCGACGCCAAGCGGACGATCGGGAGGTCCGGCGCCTCGTCCCGCACGATGTCGAGCGCGCTCCGCATCTCCGCGTCCTGGACCCGCTCGTCGAGGAACGCGACGTCGAACCTCTCGCCGCGGGAGAGCGCGCTCCGCGCCCACGCCGCCGACCGGCGCCCGAACACGTGCAGCCCGAACGAACGGAGGCGGCGGACGAACACGTCGAGCTCGCGCGCGTTCTCCAGCAGCACCAACGCCCGGCGCCCCTCCATCGGCGAGGCCTCCGGCTCGGGTTCGTACCTCGCGGCCGGCATCGCCGCCTTGATCGTGAACCAGAACGTCGCCCCCTCCCCCGGCCTCGAGTCGACCTCGATCGTGCCGCGCATCTGCTCGACGAGACGCGCGCTGATCGCGAGACCGAGGCCGGTCCCTCCGAACCGCCGCGTCGTGGAGGCCTCGGCCTGGGTGAACGGGTCGAACAGCGCGCGACGCCGGTCCTCGGGGATGCCGATCCCCGTGTCGGCGACCACGAACTCCAGGGTGCACTCCGGCCCGCCGTCGTCGAGCCTCCGAGCGGTCAGCACCACCTCTCCCTCCTCGGTGAACTTCACCGCGTTGGAGAGGAGGTTGACGATCACCTGCCTCAGCCTCGTGACGTCGCCGAGGATCGAGGGCGGGACCGAGTCGTCGACGTCGTGGATCAGGTCGACGTCCTTCGACGCGGCGCGCGGCAGCACGAGGTCGAACGCCTCCTCGACGACGCGCGACGGCTCGAACGGCTCCTCCTCGAGGTCGAGCCGGCCGGCCTCGATCTTCGAGAAGTCGAGGATGTCGTTGATGAGGCAGAGGAGCTGGCCGCCGCCCCCGCGGATCGACTCGACGAAGTCGCGCTGCTCGTCGTCGAGATCGGTC
>JAUIEL010000002.1 GCA_030428825.1 bacterium | reverse complement strand
CGTCGGCGCGCCGTACGCCGCGCAGGGGCTCTCCGCCTCGGTCGGGCTGGTGCGCGTCTTCTCCGGCCTCGACGGCGCGGTCCTCCTGAGCGAGTACGGCGAGGCGGCGCCGTCGTTCCTCGAGCTCGGCGACCAGCTCGGGGTCTCCGTCGACGGAGCGGGCGACGTCGACGGAGACGGCCGGGACGACGTCCTGGCGGGGACGTCGAACGCGTTCATCTTCACGCAGGGCGAGGGGAACCTGTTCCACGTCCTCTCCGGGGCGACCGGCGCGAAGCTCGCGACCTTCCACGGGGACGACCCGTTCGACGCGCTCGGCCACTCCGTCTCCGGCGCGGGGGACCTCGACGCCGACGGGACGCCCGACTTCGTCGCCGGAGCGCCGACCGACTCGAACCTCGGCTTCGCGCTCGGGAGCGCGCGCGCGTACTCCGGCGCCGACGGGTCGGTCCTGCAATTCCTGCCCGGTCCGGCCGGCGGCAGCCAGTTCGGGTCGAGCGTCCGCGGGCTCGGCGACGTCGACGCGGACGGCCACGACGACTTCGCGGTGAGCGGCCTCTCCCCGACCGACGGGAGCGGGACCGTCGCGGCGACCGTCTTCTCCGGCGCCGGCGGCCACCCCCTCGCGGGGTACCTGCGCGACACGCCGAAGAAGGCGTTCGGAGGGAGGCTGGCGCTCGGCGCCCCCGGCGACGTCGACGGCGACGGTCACGCCGACCTCCTCCTCGGCCTGAACCTCCCCCAGGGAGTCGGCGAGGTCGACCTCCTCGCGCCCCACCTCCTCGACGGCGCGCCGATCCCGTCGTCGAGCTTCACGCCCGGCGACACGCTGACCGGCGCGATCACCGGGAAGAAGGAGACGGACGAGGGACGCCTCCTCGCCGTGCCGTCGACGAAGCTCGTCCTGACCGTCGAGGTGACCGGGGGGAACCTGAAGCCGGTCGTCGCGATCCACTCGGTGAAGAACGGGAAGGTCGGCAAGAAGATCGCCCAGTGGAAGGGCGGGAAGAAGCCGCTGAAGAAGAAGCTGAAGAAGGCCGGGGAGTACGCCGTCCGGGTGAGCGGGAAGGGGAAGTCCGCCGGGGCGTGGCGGATCACCACCACCGCCGACCTCCCGGCCGAGGCGCTCCCGCGCCGGATCGTCGAGCCGACCAAGAAGACGAAGGTCGACGGCGCGTCGCTCCTCGCGGCGGAGGCGGACGTCGCGGGGTTCTCCGGCGGACGGCTCGACGTGACGGTCACGCCGCTCGCGTCGTTCACGCCCGCGGTCGCGGTGATCGCGCCGTCGGGGAGCGAGGTCCCGCCGGCGCACTACACCGTGAGCGCGGACGGCGACGCGCGGACGCTGGAGCAGGTGCCTCTGCTCGAGACCGGCGTCTACCGGATCCGCGTCGTCGGGGGCGCGGCGGGGGACGACGTCGAGTTCGACCTCGCGCCGGCGCTCCCGTCGAGCGGGCTGCTGCTCGAACTCGACTGAGCGGGATCGGAGCGCGGCGCCCCGTCGTTCCGCAGTAGACTCCGCGGATGCGCGGACGCTCGCGTCTCCCCTCGAAGACCCGCCGAACGCTCCTCGTGCTGCTGCTCCTGGCGGCCGCCGTCGTGCGGGTCGTGCACCTCCGCCAGGTCGCCGACGCGACGCCGCACTTCGAGGCGCAGGTCGCGGACTGCGCGTTCTACGACGCCTGGGCGCGCGACGGAGCGCCGGAGACCGCGTTCTACCAGCCGCCGCTCTACCCGACCCTCCTCCGCGGGCTGTACTCGCTGCTCGAGACGCTCGGGTGGACGGACCATCGCTTCCTCGTGGTCGGCGTCCTCCAGTCGCTCCTCGGGATCGCGTCGCTGGCGCTCGTCGTCTCGATCGGCCGCAAGCTCTTCTCCGACGCGGCCGGACTCGTCGCGGGCGCGCTCTTCCTGCTCCACCCGAACGTGCCGTTCTGGGAGACGAAGCTCCTCATCGCGCCGCTCGCCCTCGCGCTGGGGCTCCTCTCGATCCGACTCCTGATCGGCGGCGTCGACCGCCCGGGGCGCGTCCTCCTCGCCGGCTTCACGGCCGGACTCCTCTGCACCGCGCGCGCGGACCGCCTCCTCTTCCTGCCGCTCGCGTTCGCCTGGGTCGTGGCGGCCGGCGGGCGCCGACGCCTCGCGGCGGCCGCCCTGTACACCCTCGCCGCGACGGTGCCGATCGGAGCGGTCCTCGCGCGGAACCTCGTCGTCGCCGACGACCCGGTCCTGATCTCCGCGAACGGGGGCGTGAACTTCCACTTCGGCAACCACGAGGACGCGTCCGGGTTGAACATGGGGCCGGGGATCGAGTTCGGCGCGCTCGCCACGCAACGCGACGCGGCGAAGCGGATCGCCGAGGCGGAGGAGGGACGCACGCTCACCGACGCCCAGGTCTCCGCGCACTGGTTCGGGCGCGGACTCGCGTTCTGGCGCGAACGGCCGCGCGAGGCGTGGGAGGTGATCGGCCGGAAGGCGCGGCTCGCGGTCGCCGACCTCGAGACCGACATCGGGTGGATGGCCGAGGCGGAGGAGCCGTACGTGCCGCTCTACCGGTGGCTCCCCCTCCCGTTCGGCGTGCTCCTCGGGCTCGGGCTGTCCGGACTCCTCTATCGCGCGCGGAGGCGCGGTCGGTTCGTCGTCGTCGCGGCGATCGTGGCGAGCGGGCTCGTGCTCCTCCTCTTCTTCATGGGATCGCGCTTCCGGCTGCCGGCCGTCCCGTCGCTGGCGATCCTCGGCGGCGCGGCCCTGGTCGGCGCGGCGCGGGACGTCCGGGCGCGGCGCCTCGTCCGGCCACTCGCGGTCGGCGCGATCGCGGCGTCGACGGCGCTCGGCGCGCGCCACCTCACCGACACCGCGAGGATCCCGGGCCACGACGCGCCGCTGCGGGACCTCCTCCTCGCGAACACGACGTACCTCATCGGGGAGGGGTTCTTCGAGACCGGGGACATGATCGCCGCGCGCGGCGCGTTCCGGCGCGTCCTGGAGCACGACCCGACGTCGTTCAAGGCGAAGCTCGCGCTCGGCGACTGCGCGCTGCGGCAGGCGGTCGGTCTCGGACCCGACGCGGGGGACGACGAGCGGCGGCGACTCCTCGGGATCGCCGAGCGGAACTACGAGCAGGCGAAGGCGCTCTTCGGGTCGCTCCCCGCGGTCCACGAGCGGCTCGGGGACGTGGCGCTCGATCCGGCGCGGCGCGACGCGGCGGCGGCGGTCCGGCACTACGAGACCGCGCTGCGCCTGTCGGGCGGGGAACCCGAGCTCCACGCCAAGCTCGTCCGCGCGCTGCTCGTCGCCGGTCTCGAGGCCGACGCCCGGCGCGCCCTCGACGTCTTCGAGCGCCAGCACCCGGACCATCCGCGCGCGCACACGCTCCGCCTGCGGCTGTCGCGGCCGTAGAGCGGCGTCGAGGCGAACGGTGACGCGCGGCCCGGCGCCGGGTAGCGTCTCGCCGCATGGTCCTCCGCGCGTATCGGGAGGCGTTCGCGGGGCTGCCGCGCGACGTCTGGCTCCTCTCCGCCGTCGCGCTCGTCAACCGCGCGGGGACGATGGTCCTCCCGTTCCTCGCGCTCTGGCTGACGGAACGGCGCGACTTCTCGGTCCCGGAGGCGGCGCGCCTCCTCTCGCTGTTCGGGGTCGGTTCGGTCGTCGGGACGGTCGTCGGCGGACACCTCACCGACCGGATCGGGCCGGTGCGGGTGCAGGCCTCCAGTCTCGCGGCCGGGGGGATCGTCCTGTTCCTGCTCGGACGGTGCGAGTCCCCTTCGGCGATCGGGGCGCTCGCGTTCCTGCTCGGACTGATCGGCGACGCGTTCCGTCCCGCGAACGCCGCGCTCCTCACGGCGATCGCGCCGCCGGACCGCCTCATGCGCGCGTTCGCGCTGAACCGGCTGGCCATCAACGTCGGGATGACGATCGCCCCGGCGGTCGGCGGCGTCCTCGCGCGGATCGACTACGCCTGGCTGTTCGTGGTCGACGGCGCGACCTGCCTCGCCGCGGCGGCCCTCTTCCTCGCGTTCTTCGCCGGTCGCTCGCCGACGACCGAGGACGACGACGAGGCCGCCGCCCGGAGCGGCCGCGGTCCGTGGCGCGACGGCGTCTTCCTCGCCTGCCTCGGCGCGGCGTTCGTGGTCGCCTGCATCTTCATGCAGACGATGAGCACCCTCCCGCCGTATCTCCGTGAGACGTACCGCCTGCGCGAGGACGCGATCGGCCTCCTGTTCGCGATCAACCCGCTCGTGATCACCCTGTTCGAGATGGTGCTGGTCCACCGCGTCCAACGCCCGAACCCGCTCCGGATCGTGGCCCTCGCCGCGCTCTTCACCGGCGGCGGGTTCGCGCTCCTCCCGCACGGATCGACCTTCGCGTTCGGCGCGCTCGCGATGATCGTCGTCACCGTCGGGGAGATGCTCGACGCGCCGCTCCTCGGCGGCTTCCTCGCCGGGCGCGCCGCCCCGCGATTCCGGGGGCGCGCGATGGCGCTCTACGCCCTCGTCTTCTCGGGGAGCCTCGTCGCCGCCCCCGAGCTCGGCGGCCTCGTCTACGACCGCCTCGGCCCCGAGGCGCTGTGGCACGGCTGCGGAGTCGCGGGCGTGGTCGTCGCGATCCTCTACCTCGCCCTGGCCCGCCGGGTCGACCGCGCCGAGTCCGCCGCCGCCCCCGCCGACCGATGAGGCGGCGCCCGGCCCGGCGAGGCGATCCGCCTCGCCGGGCCGCGACGTCGGGCGCCGGCGGACTCGCCGTTCCGGTTCGATCCCCGGCGCGGTAATCTGCGCGTTGCCGCCGGCCGGCGCACGACCGGCTCGTACAAGCGACATTCCATCGAACCCGGCTACCGCGAGGATCACGACATGACCTACAAGATCGAGGAGATCGAGGGCATCGGCCCGTCGTACGGCGAGAAGCTCGCCGCGGCGAACATCAAGACGACCGACGACTTCCTGAAGAACTGCTGCGACGCCAAGGGGCGCAAGAACGCCGCCGAGCAGACGGGCATCCCGGAGAAGCTGCTGCTCCGCTGGGCGAACCACGCCGACCTGATGCGGATCTCCGGCATCGGCCCGCAGTTCGCCGAGCTGCTCGAGGCGGCCGGCGTCGACACCGTGAAGGAGCTCCGGACCCGCAACGCGACGAACCTGACCGCGAAGATGGTCGAGGTGAACGAGGCGAAGAACCTCTCCGGGACCGCGCCGACCGAGTCGCTGATCACCGGCTGGATCGAGGCCGCGAAGCAGATGGAGCCGACCATCTCGCACTGATCCGCCCGCGGGAGGGGCGGCCGAGACGGCGACGCCCCTCCCGCCCGACGCGTCATCCCCGCCGGACGGCGCGCGCTCCCTCTCCCGCCGGCGCCCCCTCGACGCTCAACGTCACCGCGCCCCCGCCCTCTCCACGCACGAACCGGACGACCGTCCGGCGCGCCTCCCCCGGTACGAACGACTCGAACCGACCGTCCCCGATCGAATGGACGAGCGGCGCCGGACGGTACGACTCCCGGAGGTCGAGCCCGCCCACGGAGCCGTCGACCCAGAGCACGAGGACCGTGACCTCGCCGCCGCTCCGACGCAGCGCCACCGGCGTCATCTCCGTGTCGGACGGGAATCCGTCCAGCTCGACGTCGAGCGGGACGGTCCCGAGCGCGCGGACCCCGTCGAACGGCCCCTCCTCGTCGGCGAGCCGACGGAGGTTCCTCGCCAGGAACCCGGACGCGTCGTCGCCGAACAACGCCTCCCGGACCCGCTCCTCCGCGGCCTCGCTCCGGGCGCGCCGCCGCTCGAGCTCGTCGTCCGCCGCACCGTGGAGCAGCCCGTACGCGCGCTCCCCCTCCGCGACGACCCGGAGCGCCCGGCCGACGCGCTCGACCTCGAACGACGCCTCTCCGTCGAGGAGGTACGTCCCCGCCAACGCGTCGAGCTCGGCCTCCTCCAGCGGGACGACCTCGGGCGGCGCCGGCGGCTCCCCTCCGAACAGCATCTCCTCCGCCGGCGCGAGGAGCGGCCCCGCCGTCCACGCCCCGTCGTTCGTGTGGAGGTAGAGGAACGCCCCCTCGTCGACGTACCGGTGCATCTGGTTCCGGAAGTAAGGGTTCCCCCCGCTGTGCCAGACGTCCGTCGTCCCCCGGTCGGTCTCGCGGATCGTCCAGCCGTGGCCGTAGAACGAGTCGCCGCCCCCCTCGTCGACGTACGGGAAGAACAGCTCCTCCTTCTCCTCGTCGTTGACGATCGTGTCGTCGAGGAGCGCGAGGTGGAAGCGGAGCATGTCGCGCAGGGTCGAGTGGGTCCCTCCGTTCCCCAGCAGGTGCCACGACGGGCCGTCCTTCGTCCAGTGCCGGTCGAGCACCGTGCCCCAGCTCTCCTCGCCGAGATAGCCGTGCGCGACCTCCTCCGGCGGGACGCCGTCCAGCCGGTAGCCGGTCCGCGTCATCCCCGCCGGGCGGAAGATCGTCTCCTGCGTGAACTCCTCGTACGTCTTCCCCGAACGGAGTTCGACGATCGCGGCGAGGAGGGAGAAGCCGACGTTGCTGTACGCGTACTCCCGCCCGGGCGGCGACCGGAGCTCGGTGGAGAGCGCGATTCGGATCAGCTCGTCCCGGCCGCACGCCTCGTAGTCCGCTCCCGACACGGGGGGGAGGCCGGCGGTGTGCGTCAGCAGGTCGTGCAGCGTCCACGCCTCGCGGTCCTCCGGGACGCCCTCGACGTGGTCGGAGACGAAGTCGTCGGTCGCGAGCTTCCCCATCGTCTGGAGCCGTTCGATCGCGATCGCGGTCAGCGGCTTCGTGATCGACCCGATGGTGAACCGGGTGTCCGGGGTGAACGGGACGCCTTCCTCCCGGTCGGCGAGGCCGTACCCCTTCAGCAGGAGGACCTCGCCGTCCCGGCTACGCCACGACGCCGCCCGAGTAGCCGAGCGGGACGAGCCGGGAGAACCAGGCGTCGAGCCGCTCGCCGATCGGCCCGGCCACCACGGTGCCGTCCGGGACGTCGGGCGCGGGGGCCGCCGCCGCGGATCCGGCCGCCGACGACGAGAGGAGGACGAGGAGGAGCGACGCGAGGGCGGTGCGGATCATCTCTTATTTCCTTAGTTGAAGAGTGCGTGCGAGGCGGAACGGGGAACGGGAACGAGGCGGAACCCGGGAGTTCAGTCCGACGGAGGGGCGGGCGGCGGCTCGAGCCCCCAGGCGGCGAGCCCCGCGAGGAAGCGTCCGCCGGACGGCGTGGTCCGCACGTCGGCGGCGACCGCCGCGAGCACCCGGTCGAGTCGACGACGTTCGGCGAGCCCGAGCGGGACGACGGTCCCGTCGTCGACGACCCGCCGCGCGATCCCCTCGCCCGGCACGGCCCGCAGCTCGAGCCGCCAGGGCGCTTCGCCGGAGCGGTCGTCGATCGACAACCCGCCGCGGAGCGCCGCGCCGACGCCGAACCACCCCCCCTCGATCGCGATCCGGACGCCGGGATCCTCCAGCGCGTACCGGAGGACGTGGCGATCGGTCGCCGCGGCCCGGCCGTCGGCGGGCGCGAACTCGACGCCGGGGATCGATCCGAGCGCGCCGAGGGACGCGACGACGAACAGCAGGGTCACGCCCCGCCGCGCCGCCGCCCCGCCTCCCGTCACGAACTCGAGCCGGGCGAGGCGCCGCACCCGCCGGGCGAGCCGGCCGGGGGTCGTGGTCGCGTGCGGCGCCGGCGCGTGTCGCAGGGCGACCGGCCGCGCGGCGGCCGTGAGGGCGCGCGCCAGCGGCCGGCCGCTCCCGAGCGCGCGGGCCGCGAAGTCGTCGCACGCGATCTCCCGTTCGTCGTCGAGCCGGCGCGCCGCGAGGCGGAGCGGCAGGTCGAACGGGAGGAGCGCGCGGAGGATCTCCACGACCAGACACTGCACGTCGTCGTACCGCGCGGCGTGCGCGAGCTCGTGGAGCAGGATCGCGTCGAGCTCGTCGCGCGGCGCGTCCGCGAGCGCGCGGGGGAGGAGGAGGATCGGACGTCCCCCGAGGACGAGGCGCGGCGAGCCGACCCGATCGACGACCGCGACCCCGACCCGCCTCGTCACGCCGGCCCGGCGCGCGAGTGATCGGACGCGCGACGTCAACGCCGCTCCGGCCGGGAGGGCTTCACGGCGGTCGCGCAGGAGGAGTCGGAACCGCCGGATCAGCCGGGCCGTCCCGAACGCCGCCCAGATCGCCGCGATCGCGAGGATGGCGCGCGGCCCGACGGGATCGTCCACCGGCCACTCGACGACGCGCGGCGCGCCCGAGGGGCCGCCCCGCGTCGCGGCGGTCGGCGACGACTCGCGGACGACGCGACGCCGCGTCCCGACGCCGTCCACCTCGTCCTCCAGATCGACATGCAAGTGGACCACCGACGCGTCGTCCGCCCCTCGCAGGTCGACCCGCCCGAGCACCGCCGGCGCGGCGAGCCCGAGCGCGATCGCCGTCCCCCAGATCGCGCACCGTGCCCCGGCGTCCCGCGCGAACGGCAACCTCGTCGCCAGGAGCGCCAGCCCGGTCACGACCGCGCCGCCGAGGAGGAGCGACGCCCCGAGCCCCGCGAACGTCCGCGCCATCGCGTCGAGCGTCACGATCACCGATCCGCCCCCTCGCCGTCCGGCCCGCCGCCGTCCTCGTCTCGGTCGAGCTCGGCGCGAAGCTCCTCGAGCTCGGCGAGGTCGACGTCCCCCTCCTCGAACAGCTCCAGCGCCAGCTCGCGGTTCGAGCCGCCGAAGAACCGCCGCACGAGGTCGGAGAGCGCCCGGCGTCGCGCCTGCGCCCGGTCGACCCGCGGGTGGTAGACGAAGGCCCGGCCGCGCTGGGTGTGACGGAGGTACCCCTTCCTCTCGAGGATCCGGAGCGTGGTCAGGACCGTGTTGTAGACCGGCGCGTCCGGCCCGGAGAGCGCGTCGACGACGTCCTGGACCGTCGCGCTCCCGCGAGCCCAGACCACCTCCATCAGGCGCTGCTCGGCCTCGGTGAGCGTCGGAGTCGGACGTCGCGGCAAGGGGATCCTCCTTCGGGGCGCGCGCGGGCGCCGGAGAGGAGAACGTTCCTCCCCCGTCCCGGTTGGGCTGAATACTAAGAAATTAGTTGGTGAATCGGGCCGGCCGGCGGCCGCCGTACGATCGCGCCATGAGCGACCCCCACCGCGTCCTCGCCCGCGACGTGCCGCCCGGCGCCGACGACCCGATCTTCGCGCTGAACGCGGAGGCGAGGCGTCGCGCGGCCGCCGGCGAGTCGATCGTCAACGCCACCCTCGGCGCCCTGATCCACGACGACGGGAGGCTCGCGGTCCTCCCGTCGGTCGTCGAGGCGCTGCGCGAGGCGCCGGTCGAACGCGCCGCCGGCTACGCCCCGATCGCCGGCGACCCGACCTTCCTCCGACAGGCGACGCTCGACGCGCTCGGCGACGGCGCGCTCGCGGGGGCGGCGACGGCCGTGGCCACGCCGGGCGGGAGCGGCGCGCTCCACCTCGCCGTCTCGAACTTCCTCGCGCCGGGTCAGCACCTCCTGACGAGCCGCCACTACTGGGGCCCGTACGAGACGATGGCGACGCACGCCGGCCGCGCCGTCCGGACCTTCGAGACGTTCGACGACCGGCTCCGGTTCGACGCGGCCGCGTTCGGCGCGGCGCTCGCGCGCTCGATCGACGAGCAGGGGCGGGCGCTGGTCGTCCTGAACTTCCCGTGCCACAACCCGACCGGCTACTCCCTCGACGACGAGGAGTGGCGGGCGGTGGCGGACGCGGTCCGCGAGGCCGGCCGGCGGGCGCCGGTGACCGTGGTGATCGACCTCGCGTACGCCGCGTTCGGCGGCGCGCGGGCCCGGAGCTGGCGCGCGCCCGTCGCGAGCATGCTCGACCGAGCGGTCGTCCTGGTGGCGTGGACCGCCTCGAAGGCGTTCACGCAGTACGGCGCCCGCGTCGGCGCCCTGATCGCCGTCGCCGAGGACGCGGCGACGCGGGAGGCGGTCGCGGCGCTCCTCTCCGTCGCCTGCCGCGGCACCTGGTCGAACTGCAACCACCTCGGCCAGCTCGTCGTCGGAGAGCTGCTCGCGGACCCGACGAAGCGCGCGCGGACCGAGGAGGAGCGGACGGAGCTCGTCGACCTGCTCGACGCGCGCGTCGCCGCCTTCCGGGACGCCGCCGCGGCCCGCGGGGTCCGGCACCCGCGGTACGAGGGCGGGTTCTTCGTCGCGGTGCCGTGCGCCGACGGCGCGCGGACGGCCGCGCGCATGCGGGACGACGGCGTCTTCGTGGTCCCGATCGACGGCGCGGTCCGGATCGCCCTCTGTTCCACGGCCGTCGCCGACGTCGACCGGCTGGTCGAGTCGCTCGCGGGAGCGCTCGAGTGACCCCGACGGCCGCCTCGTTCTTCGACGCCGTGAGGCGCGGCGACGCCGACGAGGCGGCCCGACTCCTGGCGGACGACCCCGCGCTCGCGGAGGCGCGGGACGCGGACGGGCTCACGCCGGTCCGGACCTGCCTCTATCACCGCCGGGACGACCTCCTGCCGCTCCTCCTCGATCGGGCGCCGACGCTCGACGTGTTCGACGCCGCGGCGATCGGCGACGTCGAGACGCTCCGCCGCCACCTCGAGGAGGACCCGGCACGCGCCCGCACGGCGGCCGCGGACGGAGCGACGCCGCTCCACCTCGCCGCGTTCTTCGCCCGGGTCGAGGCGGGGCGGATCCTCCTCGCGGCGGGCGCCGACGTCGAGGCGGTCGCGCCGGGCCTCGGCGGCGTCCGACCGCTCCACAGCGCCGTCGCCGGCCGCGCGTTCGAGCTGGTCGAAGCGCTGCTCGCCGCGGGCGCGACGCCGGACGTCGAACAGGGCGGCGGGTTCACGCCGCTCCACGCCGCCGCGCTCCACGGCCGGTCCGACATGGTGCGCGCCCTCCTCGCCCGCGGCGCCGACCCGGCGCGCAAGGCGGCGGACGGCCGCGACGCGCGCGATCTGGCCCGGGAGTCGGGAGACGAGCAGACCGCGAGACTCCTCGCCGCGACCGACGCGACGTGAGTCGGCCTCAGGCGGGCGGCGCGGCCGGCGGCGTCTCCTTCAGGTAGAGGTCGAGCTTCGGGTACGGGATCTCGATCTCCTCCCGGGCGAACCGCTTGTAGACCGCGGTGTTCAGCGCGTCGAGGACCCGGCCGCGCAGCACCGGCTCGTCGATCCACGTCAGGAGTTCGAAGTCGAGCCCCGACTCGCCGAACGCGCGAAAGCGGACGCGCGGCGTCGGCTCGGGACAGACCGACGGCTCGGCCGCCGCCACCTCGAGCAGCGCCGCGCGCACGCGGTCGACGTCCGAGCCGTAGGCGACCGAGACCTTCACCCGGACCCGACGCTTCGAGTGCGGTCCGCCGGTCTCGTTGGTGACCATCGACGAGGCGATCACCGCGTTCGGGATCGTGATCTCGATGTCGTCGCGCGTCATCAGCCGGGTGGAGCGGAGGCCGATGTTCGTCACCTGGCCGCGCTCGCCGGAGCCGAGCACGATGAAGTCGCCGACCCGGTACGGCGCGTCGGCGATGACGAAGACGCCCGCGAACAGGTTGGCGAGCGTGTCCTTCGCCGCGAACCCGAGCGCGATGCCGACGATCCCGGCCGACGCGAGCCAGCCGGTGGCGTCGATGTCCCAGATCACGATCACCGCGTAGACCGCCGCGCCGAACAGGACGATCTTCGACAGGTTCGAGAAGAGCGGGTAGGTCCGGTCCTCGACCAGGCGGAACCGATCGGCGTGGGCGCGCGCGACCCGCAGCAGGAGGTCGAAGAGGCGCCACGCGAAGCGGGACCAGATCAGCACCGCGAGCGTGCCGAGCACCCGGAGCGTGGTCCGCTCGACCTCCTCCTCGAGGGCGAGCCGCCGGGTCGCGACGGCGAGGCCGGCGAGGACGACCGTTCGGACGATCGGGCCGCGGACGATCCGGACCGCCTCGTCGTCGAGCTGCGACCGGGTGCGGCGGCTCCAGACGAGGAGCGTCGCGGCGGTGACCCAATCGATCAGCTTCGCCGCGACGATCGACGCCACGACGATCATCATCGCCTGCGTCCGCGGCGTCTCCCAGAGGCCCAGGAACCGCGACCAGAGCTCTTCCATCGGCGGACCCTCCGCCGGGGATCGTACGTCCCCGGCCCCCCCGGCTCACATGTCGCGGGCCAACCCCTTCAGCACGAGCTCGTCGTACGCGACGACGCCGAGGATCTCGTTCCGGTCGACGACGGGCGCCGTCGAGATGCCGAACTGTTCGAACAGCCGCGCGCAGTACCGGATGTCCATCGACGGCCGGACCGACAGCACCGGCTTCGACATGATCTCGTAGACGTTCGTCCGCTCGGGCGAGCGGTTCCGCGCCAGGACCTGCTTGGCGATGTCGGAGACCAGGACGATCCCGTACTCGTCGTCGTCGCTCCGCTTGGCGACGATCAGGAAGTGGGCGTCCTTCTCCTTCATCACGCGCAGCGCGGCCGCGACGGTCGTCACCCCCTCGACGGTCTCGAACTCGCGCCCCATGACGTCGGCGACCCGCACGATCGATTTCGACTCGCTCACAGCTCCTCGTCCTCCAGGGCCGGGGTGATGCTCTCGACTTGATGCGCGACGCCGACGGCGTCCTCGACGTCGACCTGGAACGCGATGCCCGTCCCCGAGGTCGTGTCGAACTCGCCGGCCTCGCCGAGCGTCTCCAGGACGTGGCGGGCCCGGTGCTCCTCGACCAGGAGGAGCACGACGTCGCGCTGCGTGTCCAGCGTCAGCCCGAGGAACGTCTTCTTCTCCTCGAGCCCCTCGCCGCGCGCGTTGTGGACGACGGTGCAGCCGGTCGCCCCGGCCTCGCGCGCCGCCTGCGTGATGCGGTCCGTGGCGTGGTCGTCCACGAACGCCACGATCAACTTGAACCTCATGGGGATCCTCCGGGGGTTCCGGGCGCCTCCTCGGGGCCGGGTTCGTCCGCGCGGCCGACGCGCCGGGACCGCCACTCGGCGATCTGCGCGTACGCCATCACGGACATGATCGGGAAGAGGCTGGCGAAGGCGATCAGCCCGAACCCGTCGACGAGCGGGCTGCGCCCCGGGACCGACATCGCGAGGCCGAGCCCGAGCGCGGCGATCAGCGGCACGCTGACCGTGGAGGTCGTCACGCCGCCCGAGTCGTACGCGAGCGGCACGATGAGCCGGGGAGCGAAGAACGTCTGCACCACCACGACAACGTACCCGACGATGATGAAGTGATGGAGCGGGGCCCCGACCACGATCCGGAACACGCCGAGCGTGATGCCGACCGCCACGCCGAGCGCCACCGCGACGCGGAGTCCGAAGACCCCGATCGCGCCGCCGGACAGTTCGTTCGCCTTGAGCGCGACGGCGATGAGCGACGGCTCGGCGACCGTGGTGGCGAAGCCGATCGCGAACGCGAACGCGTACAGCCAGCCGAAGTCGCGCGGGTCCGCCGCGCCCTCCGCCGCGAGCGCGCGCTCGGTGAGCTGCGCCGCCATCGTCTTGCCGAGCGGGAAGAGGGCGTGTTCCAGGCCGAGGAGGAAGAGCGCGAGCCCGGCGAGGACGCACGCGAACCCGAAGAGCAGCCGGCGCGGGTCGGGCGGCGCCCGGCGGAGCACGAACGCCTGGAACACCGTGAGGATCACCGCGATCGGCAACACGTCGCGCGTCGTCGTCAGGAACACGGAGACCAGCTCGGCGAGCGACGGCATCAGGCGACCATCCCGTAGATCATCACGAACGCCATCGGGGTCAGCGAGGCGAGCGCGATGAGGCCGAACCCGTCGATGATCGGGTTCCTCCCCTTGATCGAGGACGACAGGCCGACGCCGAGCGCGGTGACCAGCGGGACCGTGATGGTCGAGGTCGTCACGCCGCCCGAGTCGTAGGCGACGCCGATGATCTCCGGCGGCGCGAACGCGGTCAGCGACACGACGACGACGTATCCTCCGGCGATCATGAGGTGCAGCGGCCATCCCTTGAGGATCCGCCAGACCCCGAGGACGATCGCCGCCCCGACCGAGAGCGCCACGGTCAGCCGGAGGCCGAGCGCGTAGCGACCGCGCGCCGCGTCGTCGTCCTCCACGACCCCGTCGTGCGCCGCGACCGCCGCCGCCTCGTCGGCGATCGCGATCAGCGCCGGCTCGGCCGCGGTCGTCCCGAAGCCGAGCGCGAACGCGAACGCGATCAGCCAGCCGATCGAGCCCTTCCGCGCGAACGCGTGCGCCATGCTCTCGCCGAGCGGGAAGAGGCCGAGCTCGAGCCCCTGCACGAACAGCGCCAGTCCCGCGAGGACGAAGACGAGCCCGAGGAGCACGCCGCCGAGGTTCGGGAACGGTTGGCGCAGGACGACGAGCTGGAAGAACGCCACCACGATCACGATCGGCGTGAGGTCCCGGGCGCTGTCGAGGAGCGGCCGGAGGCGCGGGTGGACGGAGATCATCAGGCGCGAGGGTAGCGGGCGCGCGCGCTCGACGGGAGCGCCGCCCGAGGAGATTGCTCGCCACCCGTCCCGCCTCGGGCCGCGCCCCGAGCGGGAAGGGGCTGGCGCGCCTCGCGATTTCCGTGTACTCTGGGTTTCAGAGTACTCGCAAGGAACCACAAGAGGGACCGATGACCGACGCCGAACGCCTGCACGAGGACCTCTCCTTCGTCCGCCGCGCCGTCGACCGACCCGCCCCCGCCGGACCGGCGACGATCTACTGGCTCTGGGCCGCGATCTGCCTCGTCGGGATCGCGCTGCCGGACCACTCCCCGCGGCACGTCCCGCTCTTCTGGTCGATCGCCGGGCCGACCGGCTGGCTCGTCAGCCTCGTCCTCGGCTACCGTCACTCCCGGAGGGTCGGCCAGCTGGACGGGAGGGAGGGGCTCCGCCACTTCGCACACTGGGGAATCCTCCTCGGCGCGGTCGGGATCGTCCTCCTGCTGGCGCACCGAGGTCTCGTCGCGCCGGCCGGCGTCGGCCCGGTGTCGCTCCTGCTCGTGGGGGTCACCTACCTCCTCGCGGGTCTGCACCTCGACCGCCTGCTGCTCCTCCCCGGAGCGCTCATGGTCGCCGGCGTCTTCGTCCTCCTCTCCCGCGACAGCTGGACCCTGGTGGCGGGGCTGGTCGCGTTCGGACTGGCGTGCGCGGGCGTCGTGGCGAGCCGGCCGCGCGACGGGGAGGGCGAGCATGTCCGAGGCTGACGGCCTGGACGGGCTCGAGGCCCTCGACCGCCTCCTCGATCACCGGGTGCGGCTCGCGATCACGGTCCTCCTCGCTCGCCATCGGAGGATGAGCTTCCGCCGGCTGAAGGATCTGCTCGGCGAGACCGACGGGAGCCTCGGCGCTCACCTGAGGAAGCTCGAGGACGAGGGGTACGTCACGGCCGACAAGCGGTTCGAGGACCGCAAGCCGATCACCTGGTACACCCTCTCCCGGGCCGGGCGCTCGGCGGTGCGGCGCCACGTGCGCGGGCTCGCCGACCTGATCGACGGGCTCGAGTAGCGCGGACGATTTCCCGCTCGGTTCCATCCCGATGGTAGACTCGGACACCCCATTGGAGGATCTCATGTCGAAGACGTCTCTCTCGCTCCTGTCCGCGGTGTTCGCGGCGCTCCTGTCCGTCGAGGCGGGCGCGCAGATCTGTCACGCCGAGAACGACACGCCGAACTTCTCGGACGGCACGTCGATGGGCGGACCGAACCTGATGCTGGCGGTGAAGTTCACCCCTTCGGCCCCGATCGCGTGCACGCGCATCGAGGTCTTCACCGGCGAGGGGAGCGGGACGAACTCCGTCCCCCTCTGGTCCCACGACGCCGGCCCGAACGAGCCGCTCGCGAGCCTCGGCTCCGCCTCGTGGAACATGTCCTCGACGAACTCCTGGCAGGGCGCCGACCTCGGCACGCCGATCCCGCTGAACGCCGGCACGACCTACTGGATGGTCTGGAGCCCCATCAACGGCTCGCAGGCCTCGGTCGAGGCGCTCGCGACCCCCGGCCAGCAGTACCGCGGCTCGTTCGACGGCGGCCAGACCTGGAACGGACCGTTCTCGTTCCCCTCCTCGAACTGGAAGTTCCGCCTCTACTGCAACGCGTGCGCGGGCGGGTTCCAGACGTACGGCTCCGCGTGCCCGGGGACGGGCGGCGTGGCGCCGGCGATCGACGGCACCGGCTGCCCCAAGCCGCTGTCGGCGATCACCATCGACATGACGCAGATGCTCCCCGGCGCGCCGGCGATCCTCCTGCTCGGAAGCTCGAACCAGGTCGCGGCGATCACGCCGTCCTGCCTCCTGCAGGTCGCGCCGCTCCTCCCGGTCGCGGTGCCGTTCACGGTGCCGGGGAGCGGATCGCTCTCGTTCGGCGCCACGCTCCCGAACGACACGCCGGTCCCGTTCAACCTCTACCTGCAGGCCCTCGTCGGGGACCCCGGCGCGGCCGACGGCGTCGCGTCGACGAACGCGCTCTGGATGTCCGTGCAGTAGGGACGCGTCTCAGCGGAGCGTGTACCAGAGGGGCGACGACCACGCTCGGTGGCCGTCGCCCTGTTCGATCCGGACGTGGACGCGGTGCTCGCCGGGCGCGGTGACGTCGCCCGGCGTGTACGTCCACTCGCGGGAGTCGAGCGACGGCGGCATCTCGCGGCGGTGCTCCTCGCCGTCGACGACCCAGGTGATCGCCTCCACCCGCGCCGTCCCGGCGTAGCGCGCCTCGAACGTCGGCGGCGCGGAGGCGACGAACCGCTCCCCCATCCAGTGCGGACCGCTCCGAAGCACGAGCGTCGCGCGCGTCGTCGCGGCGAACGTCCGGCGCGACTGCATCGCGCGGAAGATCGACTCGCGGTCGACTCGGGTCGTCCAGACACCGGCCCAGCTCGCGCGCGTCGAGAGGTGGTCGCTGCTGGCGACGAACCCGAAGCGGTACCCCCTCGCGAGCCCGGCCGCGGCGGCCGCCTCGGCGTCCCGGTCGCGGAACCCCTGGTAGATCTCCAACAGCGGGCGCTTCACGTCGTCGTGATGCGCCCACACCTCCCCCACGAACGGCTGGTGCGGGATCGTGATCGTGTCGTTCCCGATCCGACGCCAGTACTCCGGCAGCGGCGGCGGGAAGTCCTCGAGCACGCTCGGGTCGAGCGTCACGACGTTGTGGTCGGTGTCTCCGTGGCTCCGCTCGAACGCGAAGTACGGGACGAAGACTCCGGTGAGCTCGCGCCGCGTCACCTCCTTCTTCGCGCGGTGCCACAGGAGCCCGAGCGCGTCGCCGTGATCGAGGTCGCGAGTGTGGTCGGTGATCGCCAGGAAGTCGAGCCGCGCGACCTCGATCGCGTACCGGTACGCGTCGTCGAGCGACCCGTCGTAGAACGGGAAGCAGAGCGACAGGTCGGTGTGCCGGTGCAGGTCGCCGAAGACGAGCGTCATCTCCGGGCCGCCCTCGAGCGCGACCGCGGGACGGGACCGGTCCGGCGCGCCGCGGCCGGCGGCGACCGGACGGAGCGCGACCCCGGACGTCGGGCGCGGCGGCGCCCCCTCGCCGACCGCCACCTCGCCGCGCACCACCCCGCGCGGGAGCGGATCGTCGCGACGATCGCTCCGGCCGGTCCCCCAGACCGCGACGACGCCGCGCGCGGTCCCGTCGACCGAGAGGCGCTGGTTCCCGTCCCGCTGCGGCACGTCGAACGCGAACGCCTCCGACCAGCCGTCGTCGGTGAAGCAGCGCGCGACGATCCGCCACCCCTCCTCGACGTGGTGGCGGCACGCCTCGGGGCGCGCCAGCTGCGGCGCGAAGAGGTGTCGCACCACGACCCACGGCCGCCCCGCGTCGTCGACCGCGACCTCCGGACGCTCGTAGAAGACGCCGAGCGTCCGCGCCCCCTCGCGCGCGTCCGAGCGCGCGCGCGCCCGCTCGAGCGACGGCATCGGGTAGTCGACCTCCCGCCACGTCCCGTCCGCCTCGATGAGCCCGCAACGGGTCAGACGGAAGCTGTGGACCGGGCCGTACGCGTCGGTCACGTTGTTCCAGAGCGTGTCGACCGAGCGGTACGCCTCGCCCCACCCCTCGGCCCCCTCCTCCCACGCCACGAAGAACCGGCCGTCCGGGAGCGCCGCGCACGTCGGCCGGGCCTGGAATCGCGGCCCGTCGGCGAGGACGAACGGCGCCCCCCATCCGTCGGCGGACCGGATCCGTCCCCGCACGTCGAAGCTCGACCCGTCGGACGCGTCCCAGACCGCGAGCACCCGCCCGTCCGGGGCGACCGCGACGTCGGGGTGCCACTCGCCGTACGGCGTGTCGGCGACGCGCTCCGGCTCGTCCCACGGCGGCGCGCGGAACGACGGGTTCGCCGCCTCCGCGAGCGGGTGGCGCGCGCCCGGCCCGCCCCCGATCCCCACGAACCGGGCCCGGACGTCGAAGTCGCCGTCGGCGACCTCCTGCCAGACGACCCAGAACCCGTCCGGGCCCCCGGCCGCGCGGTGGTCGATCGCGCCGCCCGATACCGAGAGCGGCGCTCCGACGGAGGTGACGACCTCCCAACCGCCGTTCCGGTGCTCCTCCCGCGTCCGGAGGAGCCCCTTCGGCCCGATCGTGAGGGTCGGCCTCGCGAGACGTGAGACTCCGATGTCCGGCGGCGCCCCGTCCCTCGTGTCTCCCTTCCCCGGCACGAAGTCGAGCCACGTCACGCGCGTGTCTCCGGGACGGCTGCCGACCGATGGGTCGTACGCCCCGGGCCCCTCGATCCGCTCCGCCTCGACGACGGTCGCGTCGTCGTACGCGAACGGACCGACGGGCATCGCGGACGGCGCGTGCCCGTCGTGAAAGAAGACGATCGCGAGAGCGAAGGCGCATCCTGGTCCCATGGTCGAAGCGTATACGATGGCCGGAGACCTCGAGCGCGCGGGAGAAGGCATGAAGGCCGTCTGGAACGGAAAGACGATCGCCGAGAGCGACGACACCGTCGTCGTCGACGGGAACCACTACTTCCCTCGCGAGTCGCTCCACGACGACTTCTTCCGACCGAGCGACATGAAGTCGGTCTGCCCGTGGAAGGGGGAGGCGACGTACATGCACGTGGTCGTCGACGGGGAGACGAACGAGGACGCGGCGTGGTGCTACCCCGACCCGAAGCCGGCGGCCGAGTCGATCAAGGGGCGGGTCGCGTTCTGGCGAGGCGTCACCGTCGCCCGCTGATCCCGTCCGGCCGAACGCGCGTCAGATCATCCCGCGCGCCCCGAGCTTCCATCGGACGCGCGCGATCGTGAGCGGGACGACGTCGTCCGCGAACCCCGCCCCCTTCCGGAGCGCGCGCACCGCCTCGGCCAACGTCGCCCCCGAACCGACGTAGTCGTCGAGCAGCAGGAGCGGCCCCGCCGACAGGGCGTCCGGGTCCGCGATCATGCGCCCCTTGACGTTCGCCCGGCGCTGGTCGTTGTTCTCGAGCTCGCCCTGCCGCGCGTCCGGCACGGTCTCCCACGCCAGCGCGTCGACCACCGGCACGCCGAGCCGCGCCGCCACGTCCTCCGCGACCCGGGTCCGCTGCGCCCACGTGCGCGACGGGACGGCGACCACGGCGACGAACACGTGCCGCTCGGCGAGCGCGTCGACCCGCCGCTCGAGGAGCCGCCGCAGGTCGTCCGCGAGCCCGTCCCGCCCGGAGTCGGCCCGGCGGCGCATGAAGTCGACGAACATCGGCGACCGGACCTCGCCGTCGATGAGCGTGAGCCCCGCCGTCATCCGCGGCGTCCGGGTCGGCGCGATCAGGAGCTCGCGGTCGACGATCCATCGCCGCGCCCCGACCCGCTCCTCATCGGCGAGCGGCGCCGGGTCCCCCGCGTCGGGCCGACACGTCGAACACCGGCCGCACGTGTCCGCCCGTCGGTCGCCGAGCGCCTCCCGGAGCGTCTTCATGAGACAGCCGGTCCGTCCTTCGCCGTACGCGAGCATCGCGCGGAGCTCGTCGGTCCGGACCTCGAGCTGTCGTCGGTACCGCCCGAGGTCGGGCGCGCCGTCGCGCGCGGTCGGGACGTACACCTGCCGCCTCCCGTCCCGGACCTTCTCGACGAACCCCTGCTCGCGCAGCTCGGCGAGGACGACGGTCACCTTCGTCGGATGCAGACCGGAGCGGACGCCGATCTCGGTCCGGTTCGGCGGCGCGACCTCGGGGTCGAGCGCGAGGAGCACCTTCGCGAAGTCGTCCTCGGACGGCTGCGCCGAGCGGATGAAGTACTCCTGGATCGCCCGGTCGTGCGGATCGAACAGCAGGACCCCGCGCGCGGGGAGACCGTCGCGGCCGGCCCGGCCGACCTCCTGGTAGTACGCGGTGATCGACCCCGGCACGTCGACGTGGACGATCGTCCGGATGTCCGGCTTGTCGATCCCCATGCCGAGCGCGTTCGTCGCGGCCACGATCCGCCGCTCGCCGGCGAAGAACGCGCGCTGCCGCTCCGCCTTCACCTCCGGCGGCATCCCGGCGTGGTACGCCGTCGCGTCGACGCCGCGCGCGGCGAGGAACCCCGCCGCGACCTCGGTCCGCTCGCGCGTGGCGCAGTACAGGAGCGCCGAGCCGTCGCCGTCGTCGCCGGACTCGAACAGCCGCGCCAGCCGCGCGAGCTTCTCCTCCAGCCCGATCGTCCCGATCACCGAGAGCGCGAGGTTCGGCCGGTCGGTCGACGCGCGGAGCACGGTCGCCTTCCTCCCGCCGAGCCCCTCGAACTGCGCCGCGATGTCCGCCTCCGCCCGCTCGTCGGCGGTCGCGGTGAGGCCGAGCACCCGAAGCTCGGGCCGCCGGCGCTCGAGCTCGTGCGCCGCCTTCACGATCCACCGGTACGCGGGCCGGAAGTCGTGCCCCCAGGTCGAGATGCAGTGCGCCTCGTCGACCACCAGCAGGTCGACCGGCAGCCCGGTGACGAACTGGAAGCCGTCGAGGTTCTCCAGCCGCTCGGGCGCCACGAACAGGATCCGGAGCGCGCCGGCGTTCGCCCGCCGGACGATCTCCTCGTTCTCCTCCTCCGACTGGTCGGAGTGGATCGCCCCGGCCGGGATGCCGAACCGCTCGGAGAGCTGGCGCGTCTGGTCGCGGATCAGCGCGAGGAGCGGGGAGAGGACGACGGTCATCCCGTCGAGCAGCAGCGACGGCAACTGGTACAGCAGCGACTTCCCGTGCCCGGTCGGCTGGATGCAGATCAGCCGGCCGTGCTCGAGGAGCGCCTCGATCGCCTCCCGCTGTCCGTCGCGGAAGGCGTCGAGGCCGAAGCGCTCGCGCAGGAGGGTGTCGAGGTCGTGCGTCATGGTCGGGCTCCACCATTCGAACGGATTTCTCGCGCGCCGGTTGCCCGTGCGTCGACCGCCGACCGAACGACCCTCCGAAGTCGTTCCGAACGGCTCGCTTCCGAACCCCGGACCTCGCCGCGTCCGGACCAGGACCGAGCGCACCCGCCACCTGCCCGTCCCGCTCCGCTCGACCATCGGCCGCCGGCAAGCGTGTCGGGCCCGGTCGAGGACAGTCCTCGGGTCGGACACCGTCCGGACCGAACGGCGGTGCGATCCGGGAGGCCGGCGGACCGGCGAATCCTGGCGGACCGACCGCGACTCCGTCGTTTCCAGGAGCGACGCCGGGGAGGACACGGTCTCTCCCTTCCGAACTCATCCAGCCGAGGAGATCCAGATGAGCTTCCAGATCAAGAGCGACGAGGGGACGAACTCCGCGTCGGTGTCGTTCCCCGAGTCGAATCGGGAGCGCGTCGTGTACGCGATCGCCCACGTCCGGAAGACGAACGACGCCGCGTGGTTCGACGCGGTCCTGACGATGGACGGGAAGCAGGTGCGGCGCGTCCGCACGACGTCCGACCACGAGCGGGAGGACAAGGCGTACGACGTCGTCTACGTCGGGACGGTCGAGAAAGGGAAGAGCCCGACCTTCCGGGCCGAGACCCACCGGGACGCCGAGTTCGACCCGAAGATGTCCGGCCACGTGAAGCTGACCGCGATCGCGGTCGACGAGTAGGCGCGAGACGCGACGGGAGGCCGCCGGCGCGGGCCGACGGCCTCCCGATCACGTTCGAGCGGGTCCGCGCGGGACGGTCAGCTCCCGAACGTCCACTGCAGACCGTTCGTCTGCGCGCTCTGGTTGAAGCCGCCGGCGGCCGGGTCGGCGTACATCGCCTGCGTGAAGAGGGAGAGTCCGCAGAGCGTCGGGTCGGGCGGGAGCGGCGCGGGGAGGGTCAGGCTGCCGGCCGGGCCGAGCGGCGGGAGCGTCAGCGTCAGCGACGGGTTCACGAGGAGCGCGCCGCCGTCGAACGGGAGCGACGTCGACGAGAAGCCGACGAACAGGAGGACCGGACCGGCGCCGGCGAGGCCGTTCGAGATCGTCAGGTCGGAGAGCCCGCCGAGCACCGGCGGCGCGGTCGAGGAGAGGACCGGGACACCGTTCGTCCCCGGCTTCCCGGCGCCGTACGGCACGGCCGCGGCCGCGCCGACGCACTCCACGACGAAGTCGAGCTGGTAGTCGGTCACCTCCGGACCGGTCTGCTGGATCTCGTACGTGTACGTCCCGGACGCGAGCGGCAGGGAGAAGCCGCTGCCGTTCTGCGCCGCGGTGGCGAGACCCGGGAGGATGTCGGTCCCGCCCTGGAAGCCGAAGACGTGAGCGCCGCCCAGGAAGAGCGCGGCGTTGGCCAGGTTCGGCGTGAAGCTGGTCGAGCCGGACGCGAGGCAGTGGTATCCCGTGTTCCCCGGGTTGCCGTTCGGGAACTGGTACGTCACGAGCTGGATCGCCGTGAGGACGCTCCCCGCCGGGAGCGTGAACGTGAAGTAGTCGCGCGCGCTCGTGTTCACGACGGTCCCGATCACCGTGTTCGTCCCGACCTCGAAGGCGACGGGGGTCGGCGCGCCCGGGTTCCCCGAGAGGTCCCCGTCGCTCGATTCGTCGTGGACGACGCCGGCGGAGGTCGTGGAGGCGAGGCCGAGCAGCAGGGCTCCGGCCGTCAGGAACGGGACACGGGTTCTCGAGGCGAACATGCGGGCTCCTATCCGATGGGTGCGGTGGGTGCGATGGGTGCGGGTGGTGCGGCGAGATGGCTGAGCCGACCCGCTTCGCTCGCGCGGGCGGGGACCCCCTTATAACGGAACCATCGCGCCCGGGGGGCCGATCTCGGCCGGATCCCCCCGCCCCTCCCCCGCCCCCCCTCTCACGGCCGGACGAAACGGATCGGCGGGGCGACGACCCGGGTGATCGTCGGCTCGTCGCCGGCCAGGAACGCCCCCCACGCCTCCCGCAGCTCCTTCTGCACCCAGTTCACGTCGTGGGCCGCGTTCTCGACCGTGATCAGGCGCGCGTTCGGGAGGTGCTCCATCAGCTCCTGCGCGTTCGTGACCGGCGTCCGCGAGTCGAGGTCTCCGGCGATGAAGAGGATCGGCACCTCCGAGCGGAGCGGGCCCCGGTACGCGTCGCCGAGGTCGGGCGCCCCCCACGCGTCGCCGAGGCCGGTGAACGGGAAGTTGACGGCGTCCCGCAGCAGGCACTCCTCCGCCTCGCGCGCGATCCGCGCCGTGCGGGCCGCGCTGCTCCCGGACGCCGCGTCCATCACCCACGACATCGCCGATCCGATCCTCCAGTCGCGCCGCTCGTCGAGCAGGTCCCGCGCGATCGCGTCGAAGTCTCCCTCCGCCATCCAGACCACGTTCGCCGGCACCTTCACCGCGGCGTCGTGGACGAGCCCGATGTGGTTCGCGATCCACCGGCGCACGTCGAACGCGCTCACGCCGACGCGCAACCCGTCGACCTCGACGAACACCGGCGCCTCCTCCAACCGGTCGAGCACGGTCCGGACGAGGCCGACCAGATCCGGGATCACCTCCCCCAGCCCGGGGGCCGCCCTCACCTTCGCGGCCAGGAGCTCGAGCCCCGCCTGAGTCGCGCTCGGCAGCTTGTTCGTCTGGTCCGGCCCCTCCGGTCCGACGAGCACGGCGCGCGCCACGTGCTCCCCGTGCCGCCGGATCGTCGCCAGCGCGAGGTGCGTTCCGTAGCTCGCGCCCCAGAGCGACACCTTCTCGTACCCGAGCGCGCGCCGGACGGCGTCGACGTCGTCCGCCGACTCGACGGTGGTGTACCCGTCCAGGTCGACGCCGTCCGCGCGCCATCGCGCCGCCTCCTCCCGGCACGCCGCGCGCATCGCCTCGAGCCTCCGCGCCGGGTCGCCGGGCTCCTCGAGCGGCAGGTCGAACCGCGCGTCGGTGTCGAGGTTCGGCCGCGACTCCCCCACCCCGCGCTGGTCGACGCCGATCACGTCGCCGCCGAGCAGCTCCAGGTACATCCGCCCGCCGCCGGTGACGTGCCGTTCGACCTCGGCGATGCTCGATCCGCCCGGCCCGCCGGCGAGCACGAAGACCGGCGGACCGGGATCGGCGAGCGGCGACCTCACCCGCACGAACGCGAGCGAGATCGTCCGGCTCTCCGGGTCGCTCCGGTTCTCCGGGACCTCGATCCGACCGACTTCGGCTTCGTACGTCCGACCGTCGCGCGACGCGATCGGCCGCGGCTCGAGGTCGAGATCGGACGCCACGGACGGCGGCGCCAGGAAGGCGGCGACGAGCGCGGGGAGGACGAGCGCCCGCGACGCGGGCGAAGACGGGACGGAACGACGGGCGAGGGACATGGCGTCTCCGACGGTGGGGAGAGGGCGGTTCCGAGAGCGGGTCGAGTCGTTCGAGCGATCAGGCCGGGGCCCCGGGGCGCGCGGCGATCCAGGCCCCGGCGTACGCGAGGGCGGGGAGGAGGAGCGTCGCCGCGGCGACCTCCGTCCACGGCACCTCGAACGCGAGCGGCAGCTTCGCGATCGAGAGGACCCCCGGCGCCGGCAGGAGCCCCGCCGGGACCGCGAGGACGCCGCCGACCGCGGCCAACGTCGCCGCGCGCGCCGCCGACACGCGCCGGAGGAGCGCGGGCGGCGCGCCGACCGCGTCGAGGATCCGGGCGTCCTCCGCCGCCTCGGCCGAGGAGAGCGCGGTCGCGACGAAGACCACGATCAGGCCGGTCAGGAGGCAGACGGCGAGCACGAGCCGCAGGAACGGCCGGACGGGCCGGCGATGGAGGATCGCGGCGTCGACCGAGGTACCCGCGTGCGCGGCGGCCGCCGCCCGGGCGTCTTCGGCGGTCTCCTCCGTCACGTCGTCGTCGAGCGTGACGATCCACGGCGCGAGGGCGAACTCCGGCGGCGGCCCGCGTTCCAGCCCGCGCGCCGCGGCGGACTCCGGATCGATCACCGCCGCCGGGTCGGCGTGCGCGCGCCGCGGCACGCGACGGACCGTGAACCTGCCGAGCGAACGTCCGCCGGCCGCCTCGACCTCGACGTCGCTCGGCTCCGCGGACGCATCGAGGGCGACGCGGGACGTGGCGTCCCCGACCGCGAGCCACGCGCCGAACCGACCTCCGTCGGAGACGACGACCGGGGCGCCGTCGACCCACGCGGCGTAAGCGGCGATCGGCGCCGGGGCGTCGTGTTCCCGCGCGAACGCCCGCGCGACCTCCTCGGCGGCCGGCCCCGCGACGACGAGACGATCGGCGCGCAGCGGCGGCCGCGCGCGGGCGATCCGCGCCTCGATGCTCGTGAGGAGCGCCCCGAGGAGGACGCAGAGCGCCATCCCCGCGAGGACGGCGGTCACGACCGGACCGTTCCGCGTCCGGAAGCGACCGGCGTCCCGGACCGCGAGGCGCCACGCCGGCGGCAACGGCCCCGCGAGGCGGGCGATCCCCGCCAGCAGCCCCGGCGACGCGACGCCGAAGCCGAGGAACACCGTCGCCGCCCCGAGGAGGAGCGCCGTCGCCCCGGCCGCGCCGCCCGTCCGCGCGCCGATCGCCACCACGACCGCGCCGAGGCCGGCCATCGCGAGACCGAGGAGCGGGCCCCGCGACCGCGCGGACGCCGCCGGACGACGGCCGCCGAGCGCCGAGCGGATCGATCGCCGCGTCGCCGCGACCGCGGGCGGGAGCGAGGCGAGCGTCGCCGCGACGATCCCGAGCAGGACGCCTCCCGCCACGTGCTCGGCCGCCACGTCGAATCGCCCGCACTCGTGCCCGACCCAGGCGTCGAGGAACGGGTGGACCGCCGCCGCCGCGAGGAGACCGAGCGACGCGCCGGCCGCGCCCCCGACCGCGGCCACCGCCGCCGCCGAGAGTCCGACCGCACCGCAGACGAGGACGCCGGACGCCCCGGTGGCGCGGAGGAGCCCGATCTCCCGTCGCCGCCGACGGAGCCCGACCGCGAACGCCGCCGCGATCACGAGCGCAGCCTCGAACAGTCCGATCCCGCCGACGAGGAAGACCACGGTCGGGCCGAACCGGTCCGGCGGCCGGATCGAGGTCCGCTCGACGACGCGGAGTCCCCGTCCGCGCAACGCGGCCGCCGTTCGCCCGGCCGCGTCGGCGCCGCCGGCGGCGACCAGGAGCGCGCGGTCCCGGAACGGCCCGGCCGCCGCGGCGGGGAGGAGCGCCACCGGCAGCTCGAGCGACGCCGGATCGACGACGACCCCGGTCACGGTCCGCTCGCCGTCCTCGGTCGCGACCGACGCCCCGAGCGAGGCGCCGAGTCCGTCGCGGAGGACCGGCGCGAGCGCGATCTCCCCGGGCCGCGCCGGCGCCCGCCCCTCGACGATCCGGAGCATCCCTCGCGCGAGCCCGTCCGGGTCGGCGGCGATCGCGCGGGCGCGGAGGCGTCTCCCGGCGTGGCGGAGCGTCTCCGGCCGGAGCCGCAGCGTCTCGACCCTCGCCCCCGGCGGGAGCTCCGCCGTCAGGTCGTCCGGCGCATCCGCCGCGCCGAGGTCGACCCGCAGGTCGGCGGCCCCCATCTCGCGCGTCCGCCGCTCGTCGACGTTCGGCTCGGCGTTCCGCCAGACGGTGGCGCCGCCGACGATCCCGGCGACCGGGATCGCCACGAGGAGCGCGACCAGCCGCGAGCGACGCCGGTTCCGGAACAGCTCGCGCCGTTCGACGCGCAGCAGCGCGCGGAAGGCCATCCCCGCGGTCACGGCCCGTCCTCGACGCGCACCAGGCACCCCGCCCCCGACGCCGCCTCGTCGACGAGGACGCCGTCGCGGAGGAACAGGACGCGGTCCGCCCAGCCGGCGTGCGACGGATCGTGCGTGACGAGGATCGCGGTCCTCCCGCCGTCGCACGCGGCGCGGAGGTGGCGCAGGACCCGCTCTCCGGTCACCGAGTCGAGGTTGCCGGTCGGCTCGTCGGCGAGGAGGAGCTCGCGCGGCCCGACGAACGCGCGCGCGATCGCCACCCGCTGCCGCTCGCCGCCCGAGAGGTCGTCCGGGAACCGCGCCGCGAGGGACGCGAGGCCGACCGCGTCGAGCGCGGCGCGCGCCTCTTCCCGGGCGGCGGCGAGGCGGACCCCGTCGAGCTCGAGCGGGAGCGACACGTTCTCGAGCGCGGTCAGGCCCGGGAGGAGGTTCAGGTCCTGGAAGACGTACCCGATGTCGCGGCGGCGGAGGGCGGCGCGCGCCGGCGCGGAGAGCGTCGCGAGATCGCGCCCGCGGAGGAGGACGCGCCCCTCGGTCGGACGCTCGAGCGCGCCGGCGAGCGACAGGAGCGTCGTCTTCCCCGACCCGGACGGCCCCATGACCGCGACCAGCTCGCCCGACCGGACGTCGAACCGGACCGGGCCGAGCGCGCGGACGGCGTGCGGTCCGTCGCCGTACCCGCGCCCGACGTCCTCGAACCGGAGGAGCGGCTCGCCGTCGCGGCGCGGCGCGGTCATCGGCCCCGCTCCGCCAGGCGCGCCTCGCAGAGGTCGAGCCACTTCAGCTCCGCCTCCGCCTTCAGGATCAGCGCGTCGAGCAGGAGCGTCCACGGCAGCTCGCGCTCGGGGTCGGCGGCGCGCTTCCGCCGCGTGTACCGCTGCAGCCGCTCCATCGTCGCGACGCGTTGACGTTGGACGATGTCGGTCACGTCGACCGCGTCCGCCGCGACCGCGAGGAGGACCTTGATCGAGAGCTCGTCGCGCGCCGGCGGGTCGTCCTCGACCGGGGTGCCGAACCACTCCTCCAGCGCCGTCCGCCCCGCGTCGGTGATCCGCCACGTCTGGCGCGCCCCGCCCTCCCCCTCCTCCGGGAGGACCAGCCCGTCCCGCTCGAGCCGGCGGAGCGTGGTGTAGACCTGCCCGACGTTCAGCGGCCACGCGCCGGCCGTCGACTCCTCGAACCGGGACTTCAGGCCGTACCCGTGCGCGGAGCGGTCGGAGAGGATCGCGAGCAGGCTGAGGGGGATCGACACGGCGGCCTCCCGGGGGCGCGACGGCGTTGGATACCGAGTATACATACCCGGTATTCTCGAGCAAGTCCGATTCTCCCGCCCGTCCCGCGCGAGACTCCGCGCCCGTCAGTCCCCTTCCGGTCCCTCCGCCGACTCCGACCGCTGACGCAGCGCCTCGAGGTTCCGCCGCGTCAGGTCGTCGAACCCGTGACCCGTCGCCTTCGCGGCGGCGAGCGTCTCCCGCGCCCCGTCGGCGTCCCCCGCCGCCTGCCGCGCGTAGACGAGACGCCACCACGCGCCGCCGACGTCGTCGGCCCGCTCGATCAGCCCCAGGAGCGGTTCGATCGCCTCGGCCGGGCGCTCGACCGCGAAGGCGACGTCGGCGCGCAGGAGGCGGAGGTCGGCGCGGCCGGGTGCGCGGGCGATCGCGCGGTCGAGCTCGCCGGCGACCGGTTCGAGCGGGTCGGTCTCGCGGTACCGCCGGTGCCGGAGGAGCGCGAGCTGGGCCCGTCGCACGACGGGTCGGACGGTCGGGTCGACGTCGACGTTCGCGCCGAGCTCCTCGAACGCGCGGACGAGGATCGGCCGGATCGCGACGCCGATCCTTTCGATCCGCGCCTTCGACTCCGGGGTGTCGGCCGCTCGCGAGAGCCGCGTCACCTCGTCGATCACCTCGATCGCCGACGCCGCGAAGAGCCCGCGGGCGGCGCGCCGGTGCGGACCGCCCGCGGCGAGCGCGTCGTCGAGCGCGGCCCCCGCCTCCTCGGCCCTCCCGTCGTGGACGAGTCCGATCGTCCGATAGAGCCGGACGTTCGCGCGCGCGGGGATCGCGACCAGCCACGCCGCCAGCCCGACGGCCGCGAGCGCCCCGGCGGCGATGAGCGGCCCCCGTCCCCGCGCGAGCGGACCGGTCGACGCCGGCTCGAGGGACGTCCGCACGTTCACGTAGGCGAGGAGGAGGACGACGTACAGCCACGACGTCGGGTTCTCGAACACGAAGAAGAGGTGGACGAGGTGCGCGGCCGTGAAGCCGGTCACGAGGACCGGCAACGCCGCGCCGACGCGCCCGCGCCGATACGCGCGCCACGAGACGAGGACGGGCGCGCCGAGCAACAGGAGCGTGGCGACGAGGCCGACGATCCCCTGCTCGGCGAGGACGTTCAGCAGGACGTTGTGCGCGTCGTCGACCCAGACCTCGTCGCTCCCGTACAGGATCGCGCGAGTCGGATGGAAGTGGTCGTACGCCGCCGCGTACCCGTTCGGGCCGTACCCGAGGATCGGGCGCGCGCGGAACGCCGCCTCGGCGACCTCCCACTTCATCAGTCGCGTGTCGGCCGTCTTCTTCGTCACCGACGCGCGGAGGAACCGGCGCACTCCGGGGACGCGGTAGAGCGCGTCGTAGACGGAGCGCTTCCACTCGAGCTCGCGGCGCAGCTCCGGCCGTTCGCCCGGCGCGACCGACGTGAGCGCGTGCTCGAGGAGCTGGACGTCGCGCTCCAGGCCGAGGATCGGCAGCGCCGCGAGCGCGACGGCGATCGCGCCCCCGGCCAGCGCGAGCGAACCCCGCCGGAGACGTCCGGGGCCGGCGACGACCGCGGTGAGGACGAGCGCCGCGAGGCCGCCCACGGCGAGCCCGAGCATCGGTCCGCGGGACTCGGCCAGCGCGACGCCGACGAGCCCGAGAGCCGCGGCGAGGGCGGCGAGGACGCGGAGGAGGGCGTTCCGCGTGGTCGCCGCGAGGTAGGCGCCGACGGCGACCTGGAAGACGCCGAGCCCGGCGAGGTACGTCGGATGGCCGAGCGTCGCGGAGACACGCGGGTTCCCCCGGTTGGCGAACAGGTCGGGGTCGACCTTCTGCGCGACCGCCACGTGGACGACGACCGCGCCGACCGCGAGGAAGGCGCCGAGCACCCGCCGCCACGCGACCTCCGACCGGAGGCCGTGGGTCGACGCGAGATAGAGCGCGAGGAGCGCGACCAGCGTGACGACGCCGAGCATCCGCTCCGGCGTGTCCCAGATCGATCGGTGCACGTCGACCGACCCGACCGTCGACGCGACGGCGCTCGCGACGAAGAGGGCGAACGCGACGGTGATCGGCGTGGCGCGGACGGCGTGCCGCCCCCGATCGCGCGTCCAGAGCACGAGCCAGCCGAGCCCCGCCACGAGCGCCGCGGCCCGCAGCACGAGGACCTTCGGCACGACGAACGCGAAGATGAACGAGTGGACGGGCGCGACCAGCGGGACGGCGAGCGCGAGCGCCAGGCCGGCCGCGACGAGGATCACCTCATTCTCCGTAGAGGTGCAGCGTCTCCCGCGACCAACCGAGGCCGAAGACGCTGATGCTGAACACCTCGAGGTCGGCGTAGTGCAGCGTCGTCAGCCCGTTCGTGCGCGCCACGTCGCCGACCGCGTTGGAGGACCAGTCGACGCGGACCCCTCGCACGCGGACCTCCTTGATCGACCCCGTCTCGTCGTTCTGGAAGACCGGGGTGTCGGTGTAGTTCAGGTCGAACGGCTCGACGGTCCAGCGGAAGCAGCCGGCGGTCGAGGCGAGCACGAGCAGCGCCGCCAGACGGATCGGCATCTCTCAGTCCCCGTAGACCACGGTCGTGTTGCTGGCGTAGATGCCGAAGAAGACGGCGAACAGCTCCCTGTCCGCGTGGCGCAGGATCTCGATCCCTCCGTCCTCGGCCGCGGCCTGCGTCCCGGCGTCTCCCCAGGCGACCATCCCGAACAGGACGCTGCGCGCGGTCGCCTTCCCGACCTTGTCGCCGAGCGTCGTCTCGTACAGGTCCTCGTCGAGGGTCGTCTTGATGTCGAGGTAGAGGCACCCCGGGGACGCCGAGAGCATGAGGAACAGGCTGACGGGCGCGAACAGGCGGCGGATCATCGGGGGCTCCGGAACGGCGACGGGAAGCCGTGGATCATAGCCAGCCGGCCACGCCGATGCTGGCGCCGAAGGTCGGAACGCGATCCGGCGAACGCCTATCGATCGAGCGACCGATCGTGCCGCACGAGGAGCCCGTCGGGGTCGCAGACCGCCTCGGTCACCTCCGCGGCGACGCGGGTCGACCACTTCGTGGAACGGCCGCGCGGCTCGACGGTGATGCGCTTCGCCTCACCGTTCGCGAGGCGGAGCTCGATCTCGACCGGATGGTGGAAGAGCGCTCCTTCCTGGACCAGCCGGCCGCGCGCGGTCCGCTTCCGGGCGTCGAGCTCGACCGCGTACCGGGGGACGTCCGGCCGCATCACCGACTCGGTCGCCCAGACGTCGACCGCGTCGCCGGCCTCCGATCGCATCACGTCGAGGAAGTCGTGCAGCGACGGCGGCGTCTCCCCGCCGCCGAACCGCGCGACGTACGCCCGGAGCCCGTCCCGGAACCGCTCCTTCCCGACCCACGATCGGAGCGTCCAGAGGACGACCGGTCCCTTCCCGTAGATCACCGGTCCGTACCGCGGCGACTCGAACGTCGTCCGATCGAGCGCGTGCTCCGCCGCGTCCGGCGTCCCGTACCGCCGCACCCGCGACCGGACCGCGTCCCGCGCCGCCTCCTCTCCGAACCGCGCCTCGATCGCGATCCAGGCGGCGACCTCCGCCAGCGACTCGGTGAGGAACCGCTCGCCCGGCCCCGCGGCGTCGACCAGGCCGCCGAACCACCGGTGCGCCACCTCGTGCCCGACCTTCCGCGCGTCCGGCTCCCGGCCGTCGAACAGCACCTCGTCGTAGACCGAGAACCCGTCCGCCTCGTAGTTGTACGAGTTCTTCCGGTTCCGGATCGTCATCGACGCGATCCCGTACCCGCCCGCCTTCGGTCCGCCGAGCCGCTCCGACAGGACCTCGAGCATCGCCAGCGCCTCCTCGCCCCACGCCCGCGCCCCCGCGATCCGCTCCGGCCGCGCCAGCACGCGCACCGCGAGCGGGCCGCGCCTCGCCTCGACCACCTCGTACGCCCCGGCGACGATCGACGCCCGCACCGGACGCTCCGCATCCCAGACGTGCCGCTCGCGCTCGTCCCCGGCCGGCTCGACCGAGACCAGCCGCCCCGGCCCCAGGCTCGCCATCCCCGCCGGCAGCTCGAGCTCGAGCCGCGTCGGCGCCGCCAGCTTCGCCAGCGCCCGTTCGTCGAGCGGGACGATCGGCATCCACTGCGCCTGATGGCTCATCCGGATCTCGTCCGGCCGGACCAGCAGCGCGCCCATCCAGTCCGGCTCGAACCGGCTCGGGTCGAGCGCCGTCCCCTCGTACGTGAACGTCAGCGCGCGCCGCTCCCCCGCCGCGACCGGAGGATCGAGCGCCACGCTCAGCACCCGCCCCTCGCGCCGGTTCGCTCCTTCCACGGCCCGCGCCGCCCGCCCGCCGTCGTCGACCGCCGTCACCGCGAGGAGGTCGTTCAACGAGACGTCCACCGCGGAGAGGCGCTCCTTCGCCTCGACCATCAGCGTCGCCTCCCCCGTCACCCGCCGCGAGTCGACGTCGACCGCGAGCCGCACGTCGGCGCGGACCAGCGAGAACGGAGCCTCCTCTCCGGCGTTCACGACGGCCGAGAGCGCCGCGGCCACGCACGACGAAGCGAGGCCGGACAGCGGGCGGAGGAACGGGGAGCGCCGGGCGCGTTCGGACATGACGAGTTCCTTCGAAGGGGGCGACACGAGCGGGACGGCCCGGCGACCGGGACGGGCGGACACGATCAAGACGGCGAGACGATCAGCGGCGGCGGCGCCGGTTCGAACCGCGCCGACCCGGCCCACCGCCAGCCGCGGCGGGTCTCGAACAGGAGCCCGGCCGCGAACCCCGCCGGCCCGAACGCGAGCACGACCAGCAGCCAGCCGAGCGCCCGCGGCCCGTCCGCTCCGATGCGCCGCAGCCTCAGGACGAGGATCGCCCCGAGCGCCGCGGCCCCGAGGAGCGCGAGGCCGAGTCGGACCTCTCGCTTCCCGCCGGCGTAGAGCGGGTCGATCCAACGCGCGTCCTGGAACGACGCGCGCTCGGCGACCGACGGCGAGACCGGCGCGAGCGCGCTCGCCGCGAGGAGGACCGGCGGCCGCAGGAGCGACACCCCCTCCGTCACCGCGACCAGGCGCCGCTCCTCGTCCGTCCGAGGTCGGTACCGGAGCGTCCGCGTTCGTCCGCCGACCTCGACCGGCACGTCGTACCGGAGCGGGTCGTCGATCGCGGCCCACGTCGCCGCGCGCGCCGCGCGCGCCGCCTCCTCCTCGACGCGCCCCTCCCGGACCTCCGCCGCCGCCGCGTCGCCGAGCCGGACGAACCCGTCTCCCTCGGCGACGTACACGCCGCGCTCCCCCTCGACGAGGACGCGTCCCCGCCCGGACCCCGCGTGCAGCGGCCGGTCCCCGTCCGGAAGCGACGCCCGCTCGAGCGTCGCCGCGCCGCCCTCGCACGAGAAGACGTACAGCGCGTCTCCGTCGAGGAGGCGGACCGGAAGCTCCCGGCTCTCCTTCCCGAGGACGCGGACGTCGCGCGTGAACCGCCCGCCGTCCGGCGCGAGCTCGACCGCGGACGCGACGCGCCCTCCCTCCCCCGGGAGGAACACCACGCGGATCACCCCCCGCCCCAGGTCGAGGCGCGCGCTCGTCGACTCGGTGACATGCAGCGCCTTCCACGGACCGACGAACGGGACGCCGTCGGCCCGGACGTCGCGGTCGTCCCGCCCCTCGCGCGTCCAGATCGGATCCTTCACCTTCGCCCAGTGCGTC
>JAUIEL010000532.1 GCA_030428825.1 bacterium | reverse complement strand
GATCCGCTTCCCCGTGAGCCGCCCCTCGACGAACTCGACCACCACCCGGTTGAAGTCGCGCGGAGGACCGAGGTCGCACGCCTCGTAGGCGCGGGTGAGTCGAGCCCCTCGGGAGGTCGATCTCCCCCATGCTCCGAGGATACGCGCCGCGACGCCGAGATCGGGCACCCGTCCGGGCGCCCGCCCGGGTTCGTCACGCCCCTGGCGGTTTCGCGGCGGATCGCTTAGCGTCGAGGAGCGCGAGGGAGGGCCGCTCTGGACCGGGCCGGTGACGGCCGCGAGGGAACAGGAGGAGCCATCAAACGCGAGATCCGCGGCCTGCTGCGCCAGCTCGGCGTCGAACTCGTCCGCCCCCCGCCCGTCCTGGCCCACGCGAGCCCTCGCCCGAGCCGCGTCCGGTCCGAGCCGCCGCCGCTCGAGCCTCGCTGGCCGCTCCCCCGCCGCCCCGACGGCCCCGCCGATCGCGAGCTCCGCGAGGCGTTCGACGCGTTCGAGCGCTGGCACTACGCCTACCGGTTCGAGGGGCCGGGGCGCGCGGCGAGCGACGGGCCGGACCCGGAGTCGCTGTCGACCGCGCCGGAGCGCCCGCTGCGACGGTTCCGCCACTTCATGCCGTACCTCCTCGCGTCGCAGGGCGGGTCGCTGCGGGGGAAGCGCGTCCTCGACGTCGCGTGCAACGCGGGGTTCTGGTCGATCCAGTGCGCGCTGCTCGGGGCGGAGGTGGTCGGGTTCGACGCGCGGCCCGAGCTGATCGCGCAGGCCGAGCTCGTCCGCGACGTCGCGGGGATCGACGGCGTCACGTTCCGGCCGCTCGACTTCGCCGAGATGACCGTCGACGCGCTCGGCGGCCCGTTCGACGTCGTGCTGAACCTCGGCCTCCTGTACCACCTCCCCGACCCGCTCGACGCGCTACGGCGCACGCTCGCGATGTCGTCGGACGTCGTCCTGCTCGACACCGGCGTCTCCCCGTCGCGCGACGCGGTCGTCCGGCTCGAGTGGGAGGAGCCGACGGACATCCGGAACGCGAAGGAGGCGGGGATCGTCGCGTACCCGAGCCGCGCGGGCGTCGAGCTGATGCTGCGCCACCTCGGCGCCGCCGCGTGGCGCGAGGTCCCGATCCGCGGCGACGTCCCGCCGGACTACGAGGCCGGTCTCCGGGCGTCGTGGCTGATCGAGGTCCGGCCGCCGTCCGGCCGATCGGCGGACGCGCCCTTGCCACCGGAGCGCCCGAGCGCATAGGGTCGGCGGGCCGCTCGTCGGGAGTCGAACCGTGCATCATCGGACGCTCATCCTCGCCGCGTGGACGCTGACCGGCGTCGCGGCCGCGCAGACCTACTCCGTCACGGACCTCGGATCGCTGAACGGCGGGACGAGCACCGCCTGGGGCCTGAACGCCCGCGGCGAGGTCGCGGGCTACTCGTCCCATCCGAACCACTCGAACGTCGCGTTCCGGTCCTCGCCCGGTTCCGGCCCGCAGGACCTCGGCGTGCCGCCGAACAACAGCGCCAGCTTCGGCCTCGCGATCGACGACGGCGGGCGCGTGGTCGGGTACGGCGGCCTCTCGTTCGAGGACAGCCGCGCGTTCGTGAGCGACCCCGGGTCTCCGACCCTCACGCTCCTCCCGGACCTCGGCGGGAACGAGGCGTGGGCGCGCGACGTGAACGACGTCGGGCAGGTCGCCGGCGAGTCGAAGGCGCCGAACGGCCTGCCGCACGCGGTCGTCTGGGACGGCGGGTCGATCGTCGACGTCGGCGCCCTCCTCGGCGCGACGACGAGCAACGCGGCCGCGATCAGCGACACCGGGTACGTCGTCGGGCGCGCCGACGCGTCGCCGTACCGATACCGCGCGGGGGCGTTCACGATCCTGCCGTCGCTCGGCGGGAACCCGCGCCCGAACGACGTGAACGACCTCGGGACCGTGGTCGGCTCGGCGTGGCAGGTGCAGGGCGTCGGCTGCACGAACTGCGACTCGCGCGCCGTCCTGTGGAAGGACGGCGCGGCGACCGTGCTCGGCGCGCTGGCGCCGCCGACGGCCGCCGCGATGTCGAGCGCGGCGCTCGGCGTGAACAACCTCGAACAAGTGGTCGGCTACTCGACGACCTCCCCGCTCGGCTCGCACCACGGGTTCGTGTGGGACGCCGCGAACGGGATGCGGGACCTGAACGACCTCGTGCCCGCCGGCGTCACCGTCACCTGGGCGGTCGACGTCAACGACGCCGGCCAGATCGCCGCGTTCGGCTCGTTCGGTTCGGGGCCGCAGCGCGCGCTCCTCCTGACCCCGGACGACGGGCCGCCGGTGATGGTGAACCCGCAGCCCGGCGTCGCCGGCGCGGTGAACCGCTTCGAGATGCTCGGCGCGACCCCGCACGGCACGGTCGGGTTCTTCGCGGGGTTCGGGTTCGGCGCGTCCCCGCTCCCGTTCTGCGGGACGTCGCTCGACGTCGCGTCGCCGCTCCTGTTCGCCGTCCTCGGCGCGGACGCCGACGGCACGGCGATCGTCGACCTCCACGTCCCGCCGGTGGCCGCCGGGCTGGAGGCGGTGCTGCAAGCGCTCGACCTCTCGTCGTGTCGCGTGACCGCCGTCTGCGTCCAGACGTTCTGACCGGCCCGTTCAGCCGATCGTCAGGACGTACCCGGGCGTGGCCGAGGCGCCGATCGGCGGCAGGGGGTCGAGGACGAACGCCTGGATCCCGACCGACCCCGGCGTGAGCGTGGCCGGGAGGACCGTCCCGAGCGTGAACGTCCCCTGCCCGGCACCGGCGCCGCCGAGCGGGACGGTCAGGGTGAGCGGGAAGAGCGGGCCGACGTCGAGGACGCATCCGCCCGGGAGGACGGTCGTCGACGGACCGGCGCCGAAGACGAGGAGCGCGGTCGACCCGCCGAGCCCGCCGTGCAGGCTGAGGGAGAACGGCTGCCCCGCGGCCGCGCACGTCGCGGAGACGAGCGCGGGCTGGATCCCGCCCGTCCCGGGACAGCCGACGCCGAGCGGAGCGAAGCACGGCCCGGTGCCGTTCAGCACGCCGGCCATCACCGGGTCCCCTTCGGCCGAGAGCCCCCGGAACCGGATCGCGTCGACGACGGTCCCGGGGGTGAGCCCGTAGGCGTCGAGCTCGATCGGCACGCCGAACACCGTGCCGCTGCACGTGTTCGGGAAGGTGGTGTTCACGAACTGCGCGGCGAGGTACGGCAGGTACGCCGTGAACGTCGCGCTCCCCGCCGGCCGGACCGCGATCTCGAAGTCGTCGGACGAGTAGCGCGCCTCGAAGAAGACGAGGTCGGGCCCGGACAGGTTGACCGCGAGGAGGTCGGTGAAGGCGATCTCGAAGTGGTTCCCGCCCCCCGTGTAGCCGATGTTCGCGAGCATCGTCGTCGGCGAGAAGCCGCTCAGCGCGTCGTCGACGGTCGTGGCGCCGCAGTACGGGGTCACGGGCCCGGTGTCGAGCTGGGTCGCCTGGTCCCCGAACGCCAGGTCGTCGAACGTCCATGGCCCGAAGGAGATGCTCGCCTCCGCACTCCCGGAGAACGCCGCGAGCGCGGCCACGATCGAGATTCGTGCCTTCATCCATCTCCCTCCCGTCGGCGAGCGGTCCGGCGCGGACCGGCCGCAGCGTAACCGACGCGGCGGGACGGCGACAACGCGGCGGGGGCTCCCGCCGCGCCCCCGCCTCGTGTTACCCTCGGCCCCAGCCTGGGGGCGAGAGAGATGCAAAGAGAACCGACGGTTCTCCGGAAGGTCGTGTGGTCGCTGGTCGCGACGGCGGCCGCGTTGGTGTTCATGGAGGGGCTGGCGAGCCTGCTGGTGGCGGTCCGGGACGCGCCCGCGCTCGTCCAGGACGGCTTCGCGACGCAGCGGAAGCTGTTCCTCCACGACCCCGACCTCGGGTGGCGCCCGACGCCGGGGGTGCGGGTCGACGACTGCTTCGGCGACGGCGTCGCCCTCACCATGAACGCGCAGGGACACCGGGGGGCCGCGGAGACGACGGTCGAGGCCCCCGCGGACCGGTATCGGATCGTGTTCCTCGGCGACTCGTTCACGATGGGGTACGGCGTCGGGGACGAGCAGACGTTCCCGCATCAGGCCTCGGTGCTGATGCCGCGCATCGAGAGCGTGAACATGGGCGTCTCGGGGTACGGACTCGACCAGATCTACCTCGCCTACGTCCGCGACGGGGAGAGGTACGACGCCGACCTGGTCGTCTGCAGCGTGATCGAGGACGACCTCCGCCGGACGCTGACCGATCGCTTCGCGCAGCGGTACGACAAGCCGCGGCTCGAGATCGTCGACGAGGAGGCGTTCGTGCGGAACGTGCCGGTCCCCGACGGCGGCGCCCCCTCGACGGCCGCGCTGAAGCTCACCTCGTTCGCGCACCGTCTCTCGCTCGCCCGCCTCTTCCCGGTGCGCGAGGCGTCCGCCTCGGGCCGCGCCGGGGCCGCCGAGGCGTGGCAGTCCGTCGCCGAGTTCACCCTCCGGGACCTCTCGATCCGCTGCCGGAACGCGGGACGCGCGTTCGCCGTCGTCTACCTCCCGACGCACGACGACGTGGTCAAGCGGACGTCGTCGGCGTCTCGTTGGCTCGAACGGTTCACCAAGCGGCACGACATCCCGTTCGTCGACCTTACCTCCGCGTTCGACGGCTTCTCCGTCGTCGAGCGGAAGGCGCAGTTCCGCCTGAAGGAGGGGGACGGGCACTACACGCCGGACGGGAACCGGCGCATCGCCCGCGTGCTGCTCGAGCGGCTGTCGGGCGTCGTCCCCGGCTTCCTCACCCCGGCGCGCCGCGCCGGCTGAGCGCCTCGGCGAACCGGGGGCCGCGTCGCGGAGGGCGGCGGGTCACGGGAGATCGTCGACGGAGAGATCGAACGGCTTCTCCTCGCCGAGTCCGTCGACGAACGTGTCGTTCCCGCCGTCGAAGTCGATCGACAACCGTTTGAACGTCGCGGGCGCGATCAGGTTCACGGTGTCGTCTCCCTTGTTCAGATCGAAGTCGCCCT
>JAUIEL010000531.1 GCA_030428825.1 bacterium | reverse complement strand
CCGTCCGCGGTCCGATGCGCGCAGCGGGGTCGGGCACCTCCACGTTCACGTGGTCCCGCGAGCCAGCCCATTCATCCGGTCGTCTCCTTGTTCCCCCCTTCCCCACCCCGGAATCGGGTGAGGGAGTCCGAAGCGGGCGAGGCGGGGCCGGAGGAGGGACGAGGCTCCGAGAGCGACCCCGCAGCGCGACTCGAAATCGTGCGGAGACCAACCCGGACGCATCGCGCGAGGACGTGAGCGGGTCGGAGAGCTCGTCCCTCCTCCGGCCGCCGCCGCAGCGAACGCGAAGCCGTCCCCGAACGCGGTCCGGGGGAAGGAAGGAGAGGAACGAGAGGAAGGAAAGGAACGAGAGGGCGCTGACGCGGAGGACCGGCATCAACGCCGGACCTCGAGGCCGACCCATCCCATGGGTCCCTACCGAACTCCCCCCTTCCCCACCCCGGAATCGGGTGAGGAAGCTCGAAGCGGGCGAGGCGGGGCCGGAGGAGGGACGAGGCTCCGAGAGCGACCCCGCAGCGCGACTCGAAACCGTGCGGAGACCAACCGAGACGCATCGCGCGAGGACGTGAGCGGGTCGGAGAGCTCGTCCCTCCGCCGGCCGCCGCCGCAGCGAACGCGAAGCCGTCCCCGAACGCGTTCCAAGCCGCGCAGCGCTTGCCGCGCAGCGCTTGCCGCGCAGCGCGTCATTCCCAGAAGTATCGCTCGGGGTGGCGGAAGAAGTTCAGGACGTCGTTCTCGGTCTCCGCGGAGAGGAGGTACGGGAGGACGTCGTCGCGGAGGAAGAGCTCCGCGGCCTCGCGGTAGATCTTGAGGTAGAGCTTGTCGTCCCAGGGCGGGGCGAGGAGCACGAGGAAGACGTGGACCGGCTGGCCGTCCGGGGCGCCGAAGTCGAGCCCCTCGGTCGAGCGGAGGAACGCGACCGTCGGTCCCTTCACGTTCTGCGTCCGGACGTGCGGGATCGCGAGGCCCCGACCGACCGCCGTGCACGCCTTCCGCTCGCGGTGGATCAGGTCGGTCAGGAGCTTCTTCGCGTTCCCGACGTCCGCGGTCTCCGACAGGAACTCGACGATCTCGCCGAGGATCCGCTCCTTCAGGACCTTCAGCCCCCGGTCGCCGAGCTCCTCCGCCTCCTCGTCGGAGAGGGGGCGGGTGCGCATCTCCATCCGGATGCGTTCGTTGGCGAGGTGGCGGGTGATCTGCATGGCTCGGCGAAGGGGCGCGACACTCTATCAGCCCGGCCGGAGCCGTGCGGCGGGCGCTATCGTGGCGTCGCGATGTGCGTGCTGATCCTCCTCCACCGGGTCGTCCCGGAGTTCCCCGTCGTCCTCGCCGCGAACCGCGACGAACGGTACGACCGCCCCGCGTCGCCGCCGCGGCGGGTCGAGGCGGCGCTCCCGTACGTCGCTCCTCACGACCTCCGGACGGGCGGGACCTGGATCGGGACGAACGAGGCCGGACTGGTCGCCGCGGTCACGAACCGCCACGCCGCCGCGGACGACCCGTCCCGTCCGTCCCGCGGGGGCCTCGTCCCGGAGGCGCTCGCGGCGGGGAACGTCACCGGGGCCCGGGTCCGCGTCGAACGCCTCCTGGAGGAGACCCGGCCGAACGGCTTCCACCTCCTCTACGCGGACGCGCACGACGCGTACGTGACGCGCGGCGCCGACCCGATCGAGACGATCCGCCTCTCCCCCGGGCTGCACGTCGTCACGAACGACCACGAACTCGGCGAGCTCGACCTCCTCGAGGCGGATCGGATCGCCGCCGCAGCGCCGGCGCAGTCGCTGCTGGAGACCGTCGGCGCGTTGGTGGAGCTCCTGAAGGAACGCGAGCCGGTCGGCGCCGGCGGCTACGCGCCGAACAAGGACCACGGCGACCGCGGCACCGTCTCGTCCACGGTGATCGCGCGCGCCGAGCCCGGCCGGCCGAACGGGCTGTTCCTCCACGCCGAGGGGCCGCCGCACCGGACGCTCCACCGCGACCACTCCTCCCTGCTGCATCGCTGATCGCCGGCGCGCGAATCGCCGCGCCGACGACGGTCCGGCTTGCAATCGGCTCTCGCGCCGCTTTCTTGGGTCGACTCTCGTTCCACCCCGTTCCCCCGGAGGCTCTCCATGTCCGACATCACCCTCGAGCAGGCGCAGGACGCCGTCACCGCCGCCGTCGCGAAGGCGACCGAGCTCGGCCTGAAGATGGACGTCGCCGTCGTCGACGCCGGCGCGAACCTGAAGGCGTTCGCCCGGATGGACGGCGCGTGGATCGGTTCGATCGACATCGCGCAGAAGAAGGCGCGGACGGCCCGCTGTTTCGACATGCCGACCGGGAAGATCGGCGAACTCTCCCAGCCGGGCGGCTCGCTGTACAACATCGAACACAGCAACGGCGGGCTGATCACGTTCCCCGGCGGCCTCCCGATCGAGAACGGCGCCGGCGAGGTGATCGGCGCGATCGGCGTGTCGGGCGACACGGTCGAGAACGACCACGTCGTCGCGGAGGCCGGCGTCGCCGCCTTGCGGAGCTGAGCGGACCCGGACCGCGGCCTCACGGCGCGCGGAAGTCCTCCTCGCGCAGGCCGCGGTTCCACGCCAGGTCCTTCACCTCGAGCTCCTGCACCAGCTCGCCCCCGGCGTACGACCGGAGGACGCGCGGCACGCGGTGGCCGAAGCGGTCGGGCGACCAGCCGTCGACGAAGGTGTCGATCGGCGCGAACTCGCCCTCCTCGGTCTCGACCCACTCGCGGACGGCGATCGGCTCGAGCGTCTTCGCGTCGAGGGAGAGGAGCCACTTCCGCCCCATCGCGTCGTACTTGTGGATGCGGAGGGTGTGGCCGCCGTCGTCGCGCTCGACCGTCTCCTCGATCTCGGCGCGCTCCCCGGCCCCCTCTCGGAAGAACTTCAGCAGGAAGAGGTGACGGAGGAACCGGTCGACCGGCACCTGCGTGACCGGGACGTCGCGGCGGGTGACCGCGCCGTCGACGACCTCGACGCCGTGGGTGCCGTGGCCGATCACCTTGACCGCCGGCTCGCCGGGGCGGCGCGTCTCGACCGACCAGGAGTTCGGGCGCTTCCAGAGCAGGATGTGCGAGACCTCGGACGGGGGCCGGACGTCGTGCCGTCGCACGTCGACCGACGCCATCAGGTCGGTCGCCTGCTGCGCCATCTCCTCCTCCCCCTGCTCCTCGATCGCCTTGTCGAGGACGGCGTCGGCCGTGAACGCGAGATCGCGCGACCAGCCCGGCGGCGGCTGCGCGAAGAACGTGCAGGCGGGCGATGAAGCGAGGACCAAGAGGAGCAGCGGACGTCGGAGCATGGCGGTCGACTTCCCTCGGGACGACGAAACGACGGACGATACCGGATCGTCGCGATAGGATCTCGCCTCATGAACGCCTCCGAGCTCCTCGCCCCCCTGCTGCTGGTCGTCGCCGCCGCGCCGAGCGGCGCCTGCACCCAGGATCCTCCCGCCGCGGCGACGCCCGCGGCGCCGGCCGCGGCGCCTTCGATCGTGCTCGACGGCGCGTTCGACGAGTGGCCGGAGGGGGTCGTCGCGACCGCCGACGACGAGTGGCTCTCGCTCCGGCTGGCGGGGGACGCCGCGACGACGCTGCAGGGAGGCCAGGTCTCGTCGGCCCTCTGGATCGACGTCGACGGGCGGACGCAGAGCGGCCGCAGGGAGGGGGACCTCGGAGTCGATCTCGAGATCCTCTTCTCGCCGCCGTCCGACCGGCGCCCGGGCCCGCGGGCCGGCCTCGAGATCCGCGCGGTCGGCGAGCACGCCATCCACGAGGTCGTCTCGCACGCCGCGATCGGCCTCGCGTTCGCGCCGACGTTCGCGTCGGACGCGTACGAGCTGCGGATCGCCCGCCGGACCGCGTTGAAGGAGCCGGTCGGCTCGCGCTGGCACCGCTCCACGCACGTGCGCGGGAAGTTCGTCCGGCGGGACGCGTCCGGGGAGGTCGTCGCCGAGCAGCCGTTCGACCTCGACCTCGAGCGGGCCAATCCGCCCGCCGCCCCGACCGGGACGCTCCCGCCGCGGATCGACGGCGCGGTCCGGGTGACCAGCTGGAACATCGAACGCGCGGCGCCGCGCGACGATCCGAAGCCGTTCGCGCGCGTCCTCGCCGCCCTCGACCCGGACGTGGTGCTGATCCAGGAGTGGTGGGAGACGTCGGAGAAGGAGCTCCTCGCCTGGCTCTCGGCGAACGTTCCGTCCCGGACGCCGTGGCGCGCGATCACGTTCGGCGAGCTCGGCTGCGCGGTCCTGACCCGGCTGCCGGCCGTCCCCCTCCTCGAGGCGCCGCTCGACCCGCTCGAGCGGATCGACGACCGCGACCCGCGGCCGGTCCGGTTCGTCGGCGCGACCGTCGAGACCGCGGCCGGCCCGCTGATCTGCGGCAGCCTCCACCTGAAGGCGCGCGGCTACGCCGGTTCGTGGGAGGACCGCCTCCGGGTCGTCGAGGCGGAGACGATCCGCGCGCGGCTGGCGTCGGCCCTCGAGGCGACCCCCGACGCCGCGCTCGTCGTCGCCGGCGACTGGAACCTCGTCGGCTCCGACCGGCCGCTCCACACTCTCCGCCGCGCGCTCGACCGCGACGGGACCGACCTCGAGCCGATCGACGCGACCGTCCTCGGGGACCGCTCGCTGCACACCTGGACGCACGCCGAGTCGTCGTTCACGCCCGGCCGCCTCGACTGGCTCGTCACGTCCGACTCCGTCCTCGAGGCCCGTCAGGCGTTCGTCCTCGACACCGCGCGCCTCGCGGACGCCGCGCTCCGCCAGGCGAAGCTGAAGCGCGACGACTCCCGCGCCACCGACCACCTCCCGCTGGTCGTCGACCTCGCGAAGAAGGGGACGGGCGGCGGGAGCTGAGGCGTCCGGGGCGGCCCCGCGCTATCCCTTTCGCCGCGCCGCCGCCGCCGTCAGGCACCCCCACCCGAGGATCAGCGCCGCTCCCCCGATCGGGGTGACCGCGCCGAGTCCCCGCGCGCCGGTCGCCGCCATGGCGTAC
>JAUIEL010000530.1 GCA_030428825.1 bacterium | reverse complement strand
TACCCGGCGCCGCGGAACTTCTTCGAGCAGCTCGAGGAGAGCTTCCAGGACATGGTGACGATCGAGGGACAGGTGAAGCGGATGCTCACCGAGGCCGGCTTCGGCGACCTCGTCGTGCTCGCGGAGTCGCTCCTGAAGCTCGACGGCCGGGCGATCGGGCCGGAGAACGTCCAGGTCGTCCTGCCGTGGTCGATGCGGATCCGGTAGGGGGAAGGAAGGAGAGGGGGAGACCGCGGGAGTCTCGGGCGACGCCCGGGGCTCCCGCGTTCGCGTCTCGCCGTGCGGTCGGTCGGTGATCCGGCGGGATTCGCGGTGGACATCACGCGGCGGGTCGCGCATATAGTCCGCTCATGACGACGCGACGGACGACGGCGGGCGAGGGGAACGAGGGGCGGAAGCGGTCGAAGGTGGAGCCGCACGGTCCGCGCGACGTGGTCTCGCCCCGCCACCCGGCCCACGTGACGCTCAAGCTCGCGCGCGACCTGCCGAGCCTGCGGCGGGACGCCACGTTCGAGGTGCTGCGCGAGTGCTTCTCCCTCGCCAAGGACCGCCTCGTGCACTTCTCGGTGCAGGACGACCACATCCACCTGATCGCCGAGGCGCCCCGGCGCCGCGCGTTGTCGAGCGCCATCCAGGGGCTGAAGATCCGGTTGGCGAAGCAGCTGAACCGGGTGTGGGGACGCGGCGGGACGATCTTCCCCGAGCGGTACCACCTCGAAGTCCTGAGGACGCCGTCCGAGGTGCGCGACGCGCTCCGGTGCGTGTTCGGCTGCGCGCGACGAACCGGGGCGAGGCTCGAGGACGAGCTCGACCCGATGTCGTCGGCCGCCTGGTTCCCCGGCTGGAAGGGGCGCCGCGGCGCCGCCGAACCGCTCGACGACGACGCGCCGGTCGCCGCGCCGCGGACGAAGCTCCTGACCGAGGGGTGGAAGGAGGCGGGCGGGGCGATCGAGGTGACGGAGGTTCCGGCGGAGGAGTGCCGGTAGGGGGGAGGCGGTTTTCAGGGTCCGGTTTCCTCCGCGCGTCCTTCTCGCGCGCGCCGGCCTCGACACTCGGACGGCCGGGCCACCGGGCGACCGGACGACCGGACGCCGGGGACCGGGAGAGGGAGGGGAAGACCGGGGAACGGAAAGCCGGGATCGCGGAGAACCGGGCGCGGGCGTCGGACACCGGGTCCCCCCTGTGTCAGGGTAGTTGCCGCCCGGCTCCGCTGCGTCGGGACACGGCGCGGACTCCGACGCGTCCCCGTCCCCTTCCCCCTACCCCAACTCCAGCTGCCGCTTCGCGTCGACGACGTCCCGGTTGATCCGATCGATCGCCCGCGCCAGCTTGTCGGAGAACTCCCGGTTCTTCCTCACCGCCTTCCGGAGCTGGCGGATCACCTGCACGGTCAGCCGGAACACGCGGACGAGGTCGCCGAGGGAGGCGTTCGTCATCTGCTCGAGGTCGTCGAGCTCGGCGCCGTTCGCGAAGGCGTGCATCACCGCGCCGAACTTCCAGTTCGGCTCGCGGATGGTCGGCGGGATCTGGTGGCGGACCTCGGCGGAGAGGAGGCGGCCGACGACGCGCTCGACGTCGGTGCGGTGCTCGCCGAGCACGCCGCGCGGCATCCGGCGGTAGACGTCGCCGCGTCGCTCCTCGAAGACGAGCGAGCCGAGGACGATGCAGATCTCGACCTCGGTGAACCACTCGAGCAGGCCGGAGAAGAAGAGCTCGGTCGCGGGCAGCTCGAAGCCGTTGATCAGCGCCGCCATCTCCCCCTTCGCCGTGAGCGCCTCGTCCCCTTCGAGGTATTCGAGCTCGCGCAGGAGGTCGATCCGCTGGGAGATGGCGCGCCGCTGCTTCGCCTCGTTCTTCTCGCGCTTCTTCCGCGGCATGCGGATCCACTGGAAGTTGTTGAACGAGCTCTCCCACGCCTCGTAGATCCGCGGTCCGAGCACGCGGTGGAGGTTCAGGAGGGACGAGTACGACAGGTTGAAGCGGCTCCGGATCGGCTCGATCTGACCGAACAGGACGCGGTGGACGTCCTCGACCCGCTGGATGCGCGGGTCGTCGATCACCGAGTAGACGAGGCCGACGTCGTCGATCCCCTGGCGGCCGGCGCGACCGGCCATCTGCTGGTACTCGCGGCACTTGATGAAGTCGAAGCCGACGCCGTCGAACTTCCGCAGGCTGGAGAAGACGACGGTCCGCGCCGGCATGTTGATCCCGAGCGCGAACGTCTCCGTGGTGAAGAGGAGCTTCAGGAGTCCCGAGGTGAAGAGCCGCTCGACGAGTTCCTTGTGCAGCGGCAGCAGGCCGGCGTGGTGGTAGCCGACGCCGCGCAGCGCGAGGTACTTCAGGGACTCGAGCGCCGGGTCCGCCTCCATCTGGAACGTCGCGCGGATCTCCTCGAACAGCTCCTCCATCCGTTGCTGCTCGGCCGGCGACAGGAGCTCGCGCTTCTGGTTGTTCTGCGCCCGCCGCTCGCACTCCTTGCGGCTGAAGCAGAAGAAGAGGACCGGCATCGCGTCCTGCTGCTCGAGGTAGTCGAGGACGTCGTTCTTCGGGCCGCGCCGCCGCTTCCCCGCCGGCCGCGGCAGCCGCGTCACCTTCTCCGCGCGCTTCGGCCCGAGCCCGGGGAAGAAGAGGTAGTCGGTCAGCGGGACCGGGCGCTCCTCGTGCCGGATGACGTCGACCTCGCTGCCGCGCGCGCGGCCGATCCATTCGCCGAACTGGGAGAGGTTCGACACGGTCGCCGACAGGCAGATGAAGTCGATGTGCTTCGGCGCGAAGATGATCGACTCCTCCCAGACCGTGCCGCGCTCGAGATCATCCATGTAGTGGATCTCGTCGAACACGACGTACTGGACGTCGTCGAGCTCGTCGGGCGACTCGAAGATCGTGTTCCGGAAGATCTCGGTCGTCATGACGAGCAGCGACGCGAGCGGGTGGATCGTCACGTCGCCCGTCATGATCCCGACGTCGATCCCGAGCTCCTTGAAGTCCCGGTACTTCTGGCTCGAGAGCGCCTTGATCGGGGCGGTGTAGATCGCGCGCCGGCCGCGCTTCAGGGTCTCCTCGATCGCGTACTCGGCGACGAGGGTCTTGCCGGCGCCGGTCGGCGCCGACAGCAGGACCGAGCGCCCGGCCTCGATCGCCTGGAGCGCCTCCTCCTGGAAAGCGTTGAGGGTGAAGCCGCGGTACGTCCGGCCCGACGGCGCGGGGGAGGGGCTCGTCTTGCGGCGACGGCCGCCCTTGGCGCCGCGCGGACGGCTCCCTGGCGCATCGCGTCGCGGGGGGTTCGGTTTCTTCGGAGTCAAGGCCCGGCATTCTGGAGAGCGCGGGAGCCGGATGCAACCGACGCGTCGCGGTCCTCCTTTCCCCGTTCCCATCGGATCGGCGCGCTGCTAGAGTGCGCGTCGGTTGGGTCGGGATGCGGTCCCGATGCCCCAAGACACCTCAACAACCCGATTCCGGCATCCCGGGGGAGCGTTCCCAAATGGTCGACAAGGGTAGCGACGGCAAGGAGAGGGTCGCGCGGCGGCTCTCGGCGGTGAAGGTGGTGGTCGATCTGTTCCACCACGAGCTCGACCTCGGCAAGGCCGACAAGGCCGTCAGCATCGACCGCGATCGCTTCGACGCGGCGGTGACGCTCCTCGAGGACTTCGTGACGGACGTCGACCACGTCCTGCGCGGCGGTTCGGACGACCGGCGCGTCGTCGAGTCGAGCCGGGCGACGGTCAACCGCGTGAACTGAGCGCGGCGCGTCCCGCGGGCGGGGGCCCTCGGGACGAATGGAAGGGCGGCGGTGGGCACCGCCGAGGCGGATGGCGAAACGGCGCGTGAAACTGACCGGGGTCCGGTGGGACCCCGTCAAGCTGCGGAAGGTGGTGACCCCGATCGCGAGGGTCGCCGCCGGTGTCGTCGTGCTCGTGAGTCTCGGACTGGTCGCCGCCCGCCTCTCCGAGGTGGGGCGGAACGACGCGCGTTTCCTCGTCGTCCCGTCCCAGCTCGTCGCCGAGCGCCTCCCGCGCTGGATGCCGCCGACCGTGAGGGACGTCATCCACGAGCGGGTGTCGGCGCTCGCGCCGCTGTCGATCTTCGACGCGCGGTTCGCGGAGCGGCTCTCCGAAGGACTGCGCGGCGCGACGCCGTGGATCGCGGACGTCCGCGAGGTCGAGCGCCTCTACCCGAACCGAGCCCGGGTCGAACTCGTGCTCCGCCAGCCGGTCGCGCAGGTCGACGTCGGAGGGCGCCGGGTCGTCCTCGACGGGGAGGGAACGGTCCTCCACGACGAGTCCCGGGCGGCGCCGACGCGCTTCGAGGTGCCGGTCTACCCCGTCCTCGGCGCCGAGCCGCGGACCGCGCCGCGCGTCGGGGATGCGTTCCCGGACGCCGAGGTCGTCGCGGCGGCGCTCGCGGCGGCCGAGCTCCGGACGATCGGCGAGCCGTGGGCGGCGACGGTCCGCGAGATCGATCCGACCGCGCTCGAGGTGCGATGCTCGATCCGCGGCTCGGTGGCGGCCCCCGGCGAGGTCCACGTCCGGACCGGCTCCGGCGTCCTCGTGGAGTGGGGGAGGGCGCGGGCGTCGTCCCGGCACGGGGCCGACGAGCTCCCGGTCGACCGGAAGATCCGCCACCTGCAGCGGATCCTGCGGAAGTACCCCGGCCTGAAGGGATTGGAAGAGGTCCGGCTGAACTTCCACGATCCGTACTACCGGCCGGTCGGCGGCAGCCTGGAGTTCTTGCGCGAGGACGGGTCCGGCGAAGTCGGCTCGGGCTGACCCCCGGACGGTTTCGGCCGGGAACCCCCTGACCTCGCTTGACTTCCGCCCCGGATCCCCTAATCTCGCGCGTTTCGTGTCGCCCGATCGAAGCGGGCGGAGACGAGCCGTCCACCCCGCGCACGCTGGAGCGCCGACCGAACATGGGCTCATACGTCGCCAAGCCGAAAGACATCACGAACGCCTGGCTCCTCCTCGACGGGACCGACCAGGTGCTCGGCCGCATGGCGTCGCGCATCGCGA
>JAUIEL010000529.1 GCA_030428825.1 bacterium | reverse complement strand
GGAGACGGAAGAGGGGAAGCCGGCCGCGGCCGGCTCCCCCTTCAAGGTTCACGTCCGGAGGGAGCGACGTCGGAGCGCCGCCCCCACCGCCCGCGTCACGGGGTCACTCCGTGGTCGCCATGATGGCGTTCGACGCGGCGTACCCCTGCGGCCCGCCCGGATCGGTGATCCAGTACTGCAGGTAGACGGGGATCCCCGGCACGACTCCGGTCGGGATCGTCGTTCCGAGCACCACCGAGCCGGACGCGCCGGTCGGGACCGGGATCAGGAAGTTCGCCGCCGGGACGAGGATCCCGCCGAACAGCGGCAGGTTCACGGCCGAGGCGCCGACGATCAGCGTCGCGGTCTGGTTCGGCGCGGCGTTCGTCAGCGTGACCATCACGGTCGAGCCGCTGGCGAGAGCGCCGTCCCCGGCCAGCACCGGCGCGCCGAGCGAGCCCGGCAGCGCGTTGCCGACGTCGGTCCACGCGCCGAGGTTCGCCTCCTCGATGAACCGCCAGCCGGTGCCGGTGGCGTGCGTGTTGACGACCGTCCCCGTCGCCTGCTGAACCTCGATCACGCCGAGGCTCGAGTTCGTCATCAGGAGGTTGCCGTTCCCCAGCCGATAGCAGCCGCGGAACGAGCTCGGGAACGGCATCGACTGGGCGAGCGCCCCGGTCGTGTCGAAGTCGTCGCACTTGTCCCCGGTGAAGTACGCGCAGAGGAGATCGCCCGGGAGGACCGAGTCGATCGAGACCTGCTCGGGGAAGTCGCCGGAGTTGATCTGCGCCACGAACGTGCCGCTCGGGTCGTAGTAGCGGACGCCGTCCGGAGTGCCGTTGATGAACGCGGTGACGCACGAGCCGTCCGGGAGGAACGTGACGTCGAACGTGTCGGTCGCGTCGTTGATGTAGTCCGGGAGGCGGTTGTGCGGGCCGGCGAACTCGGCGACGTAGTCGTCGCCGCTCGTCACGAACAGGTTGTTCCCGCGGAAGTCGATCCCGCGGATGTTGTTCAGACCGTCGGACGAGTCGGCGTAGACCGAGAGGAACGTGCCGGACGCGTCGTAGACGAAGACGGCATCCGCGACCTGGTCGGAGACGTAGATGTTCCCGTCCGGGCCGAGGACGGCGTTGATCGGGGTGGTGAACGTCCCGGCGCCGTTGATGAGGTCACCGAGGTAGGTGCCGTTCATCGGATCGAACATCGACACGACGTCGTTGGTCGAGTCGGGGATCAAGAGGACCGTGCCGGAGACGCCGACGGGCTGGAACGACCGGCCGAGCGACTGGGCGCCGGCGGCCGCCTCGATGCCCTGCTCCTCCATCTGCTGGGGCGTCAGGCCGACCTGGGGCGCGCTCACGCCGACGGGGGCGAGCGTCGCGAGTCCGACGAGACCGGAGACGAGGAAACGGGGGGGGGTGAGGTACTGCATGCTGGTTGGCTCCCTGAATGGATGCTCCGATGGCACGCCAAACCCGTGAACCTGTCAAGGCGGTTCCGCCCCCGAACCAAGGACCCATGAACTTTCGCCCTCCGCTTCCCGTCCGTCTTCCGCCGACCCCGCGCAGCCGCCCGTTCGGCGCCTCGCTCCTCCTCCTCCCGCTCTCGCTCCTCGCCGGGACCGCCTCCGCTCAGGAATCCGCGCCGACCGACCCGATCGTCGTCGGCACGCGGCACGTCCCCCCGTTCGCCGTCCGGGCCGAGGACGGGACCTGGGGCGGCGTCACGATCGAGCTCTGGCGGTGGATCGCGGCCGACCTCGACCTCGAGTTCGGCCTGAAGGAGGTCCCGCTCGAGGACTCCGTCCGCGCGCTCCGCGACGGGGAGGTCGACGTCGTGGCGGCCGCGTTGACGGTGACCGCCGACCGCGAGGAGGCGATCGACTTCTCGCACCCGTTCCTGTCGACCGGCCTCGGCATCCTGGTCCCGCGCGACCGGGGGACCGGCATCGCCGCGGTCGCCGCGCAGCTCCTCGGCCCGGAGTTCGTCGGGGCGTTCGGAGGGCTCCTGGTCGTGCTCCTCGCGGTCGGGCTGGTCGTCTGGCTGTTCGAGCGGCGGCGGAACCCCGAACAGTTCGGCGGCGGACCGGCCCGCGGCGTCGGCTCGGGCCTCTGGTGGTCCGCGGTCACGTTGACCACGGTCGGGTACGGCGACAAGGCGCCGGTCACCGCGCCGGGGCGGCTCGTGGCGGTGGTCTGGATGTTCGCCGGGCTCTTCCTGATCTCGAGCTTCACCGCCGCCGTCGCGTCCGCGTGGACCGTCGCCCGCCTCGGCTCGTCGATCACCGGCCCCGAGGATCTCGCGGGGCGGACGGTCGCCGCCGTGCGCGGGTCGACCAGCGAGGCGTGGCTGACGCGCCGCGGCATTCGGACCCGCGCCCAGCCGTCGGTCGAGGAGGCGCTGGCGGCGGTCGTGGATGGACGCGCGCAGGCGATGGTGCACGACGCGCCGATCCTCCGCTGGCTGGCGACCCACCGCGACGACCGCGACCTGGTGGTCGTCCCCGGGACGTTCGAGCCGCAGGAGTACGGGCTCGGCCTCCCGGAGGGAAGCGCGCTGATGGAGCAGGTCAACCGCCGGCTGCTCCGTCACACGTCGTCCGACGAGTGGCGGACCCTGCTGCGCCGGACGTTCGGGGAGTGAGCCGGGTCAGTCGCGGGTCGGATCGTCGCCGATCCACCCGCGGCGCCGGAAGTGGAGCAGCATCCCCGCCGCGGTGACGACCATCAGGACCAGCAGCGCCGGGTACGCCCAGCGGAATCGGAGCTCCGGCATCTTCTCGAAGTTCATGCCGTAGATCCCGGCCATGAACGTCAGGGGGATGAAGATGCTCGCCATGATCGTGAGCACCTTCATGATCTCGTTCATCCGGTTGCCGGCCGCCGAGAGGTACGTGTTCATCAGGCCGCTCGCCATCTCCCGGAACGTCTCGACGAACTCCGCCGCCTGCTGGCAGTGGTCGTACGTGTCGCGCAGGTAGACCCGCGTCCGCTCGTCGACCAACGGCTCCTCCTCCCGGCAGAGGCGCCCCGCCGACTCCCGGATCGGCCAGAGGAGCCGACGCAGGATCAGGAGGTGCCCTCGGACGCGGTTGATGCGCCGCAGCGTCTCGGGCACGGGTCGGTCGAGGACGATCTCCTCCAACACCTCGAGGCGGTCGCCGATCTCCTCGAGGATCGGCAGGAATCCGTCGACCACCGTGTCGACGAGCGCGTACGCGAGGTAGTCCGCCCCCGCCTTCCGGAGCGTCCCCTTCCCGCGCCGGAGGCGTGCCCGGACCGGGTCGAGCACGTCGCCGTACCGCTCCTGGAAGGTGAGGACGTAGTTCGGGCCGAGCACCAGGCTGAGCTGCTCCCGATCGAGCTCGTCCCCGTTCAGGCGGAGCATGCGCGTCACGACGACGACGTGCCCCTCGATCTCGTCGGCGGACGGCCGCTGCGGGACGTTCGCGATGTCCTCGAGCACGAGGTCGTGGAGCCCGAAGATCCGCTGGACCCGTCGGAGCGTCTCCTCGTCGCCGAGCCCCTGGACGTCGACCCAGGTCACGGAGTCGCGCGCGTGGATCTCCCGCAGCTCCTCGACGTCCCGGATCTCTCCCTCGACCAGCGCGTCCGCCGTGTAGTCGACGTAGCGGATGCGCGGCGTCGGGCTGCCGTCCGGGAGGACGAGCGTCCCGGGCCGCGCCCCGACCTCGACCGCCGCTCGTCGGAACGTCTTCATGAGGCTCGCGCTCCCTCCGCCCGCGGACAGTAGCAGACCGAAATCGAGGCTCGACGCCGGATCCGGTCCGCTCGCGCGTCATCATGCACGAATGACCGCGGAACGGCAGAACGAGGAGGTCCGGGCCGCGATCGGCGGCGACCGGGCGGCGCTGGAGGCCGTCTGGCGCGAACACCGTCGCTGGACCGCCGCCGTCCTCCTCGCCCACGCCCCCGCCGGAGCCGACCTCGATGACCTCCTCCAGGACGTCGCCCTCAAGCTCTGCCGCTCGATCGGCACGCTCGACGACCCCGATCGGTTCGGCGGCTGGCTGCGATCGATCGCGCTCAACACCGCCCGCTCCGCCGGCCGGCGCCGCGCCGTCGCCGCACCGGTCGAACGGCCGTTCGCCCCGGCCGGCCCCGAGCCGGAGGACGCCCGCGGGGCGGCCCGGGACGCCGCGCGGGAGGAGCGGGACCACGTCCTCCGGATGGTCCGCCGGCTCGAGCCGGAGTATCGGGAGCCGCTCCTGATGAAGGCGATGCACGGCCTCTCCCAGCGGAGGATCGCCGCCCTGCTCGACCTCCCCGAGACGACGGTCGAGACCCGCCTGGTCCGCGCGCGGCGGATGCTGCGCGACGCGATCGAACGCGAGGACGAACCCGCGGAGGCGCGCTCGTCCGCTCCCGAACCCGCCCGACGCGAGGTGAGACGATGACCCCCCCGCCGACTTCGACCGCCCCGTCCGGACCGACCGAGGAGACGCTCCTCCACCGCGCGCTCGACCGCTCGGCGTCCCGCGACGACTGGGCGGCGCTGCGGTCGCTGGCGGCGAACGACCACGGGGTCTGGCGCCGTCTCGCCGACGCCCTCGAGGACGAGGGGCGGGTCGCGCGGGCGTTCGCTCCCCTCGCGGCGACGGCCGACCGGACCGCGCTCCCCGCCGCCACGCCGGTCGGATCGGATCGGGCCGGCGGTCGGGGGCTCCGCCTCTCCCGGACCGGCGCCGTCGCATGGGCGGCCGCGGCGCTCCTCCTGCTCGCCTGGGTGAACGAGCGTCGGGACGACCCCGCGCCGCCGGACCGCCCGACGACGCTCGCGCCCGCCCCGTCGGACGACGCGGACGGACCGAGCGGATCGGACGGACCGAACGCGCCGGCCTCCGTCGCGCCGGAGGTCGTCAGCGAGCTGCCGGCCCGGATGCTCGACTCGCGCCCGGCCGCGAACGGCGACGGGTACGACGTCCTGGTGCTCCGCCGCACCGTCGAACGCCGTCACGTCGAGACCCTCTACCGGCTCGCCGAGGACGAACACGGGCGCCCCGTGCCGGTC
>JAUIEL010000528.1 GCA_030428825.1 bacterium | reverse complement strand
CCGGCCTGCGTCAGGAGCTCGACGAAGTCGCGCGCCGAGCCGTCCATCCCCGGCAGCTCGGGGCCGTCGATGTGGACCTCGGCGTTGTCGATCCGGAGGCCGAGGAACGCCGCGAACAGATGCTCGACGGTGTTCACCTCCGCCTCGCCGTTCCGCAGGGTGGTCCGGCGCGCGCCCTGGCCGAGGAACTCGAGCGTGGCGGGGATGTGCGGCGCGTCCGGGAGGTCGGTCCGGACGAACACGACGCCCTGGTTCGGGCCGGCGGGCGTCACCTTGACGCGCGTCTCCCGCCCGGTGTGGAGCCCCACCCCGGTGAACTCGATCGGCGCCTTCAGGGTCCGCTGGTTCCGCGCCATCGGTCAGGACGCCTCCCCCCGCTCGGACCCGCAGATCGCCTCCAGCCGCTTCAGCCGCGCGAGGAGGCCGGGGAGACGCCGGAGCGCGACGACCTCCCGCTTCTTCTCGGTCCGCTCGCCGGCGGGGTTCCCGTACAGGACCGACCCCGGGGCGTGGTCCTTGATGACGCCGGCCCGCGCGGAGACCATCGTCCCCGCGCCGACGTCGAGGTTCTGCGAGAACCCGGCCTGTCCGCCGACGACGACGCCGTCCCCGAGGACCGTCGAACCGGAGACGCCGACCTGCGCCGCCAGGAGGCACGCGCGTCCGAGGCGGACGTTGTGCGCGACCTGGCAGAGGTTGTCGATCTTCGTGCCGGCGCCGATCACGGTGCGGCCGAAGCGCGCGCGATCGACGACGCAGTTCGCGCCGATCTCGACGTCGTCCTCGATCACCACGGTGCCGACGTGCTCGAGCTTCTCGTGACCCGCCTTCGACGATCGGTAGCCGAAGCCGTCCGCGCCGACGATCGTCCCCGCGTGCAGGACGACGCGCGCGCCGAGCGTGGCGCGCGCGCGGACGACGACGCCGGAGTGCAGCTCGCAGTCCGCGCCGATCACGCACCCCGGTCCGACGTGGACGCCGGGATGCAGGACGGCGCGATCGCCGATCGACGCGCCGCGCGCGACGGTCGCGCCCGGACCGATCGTCACGTCGTCGCCGAGCACGACGTCGTCGGCGAGGCTCGCCCGCGGATCGACGCCGCGCGGGAGCGACTCGTCGACGCGGAACGACGGGACCAGCCGCTCCATCGCCGCCGCCGGATCGTCGACGCGGATGCGCGGCCGGTCGAACTCGAGCGGGAACCGCTCGCCGACGAGGAGCGCCGACGCGTGCGTCGACTCGACGAATCGGAGGAACTCGGGGCCGGCGACGAACGAGAGGTCGCCGGCGCGCGCGTCCTTCAGGCCGGCGAGCCCGGTGATCCGGACGGTGCCGTCACCGACGACGGTCCCCCCGACCTCACCCGCCAACGCTTCGACCGTCCGCTCCAACCGCCGCCCCCGCCCGCCAGAACCTCGTAAATGCCGCGCGGACAAATACTAGCGCGGCGCGTCGAGAATCCTAATCACCTCCGAGGTGATGTCAAGCGAGGCGTCGTGCCAGAGGACGTCACGCAGGAAGATCTCGGAGGAGATCGCCTGCTCGTCCTGCCCCGCCAGCTCGTGCGGCCGGAGCTGGAACGCCGCGCGGGCGCCGTGCCGCGACGCCACCTCGCCGATCGCCCGGCGGGCGCGGGCGTACGCCCGGCGCTGCGCCTCGACGATGCGCCGCACCCGGAGGGTCTCGAGGAACTGGAACTCCTGCTGGAAGCCGAGCTTCGCGAACTCGATCTCGTTCCGGAGCTTCCGGTGCGGCTCGGAGCCGGGCTCGTACAGCTCGAGCTCGGCCTCCTTCGCCTCGATCGCGTCGCTCTTCACCCCGAGGTTCGACCGTTTCTGTTCCTCGATCCAACGGCGGATCTCCTCCCGCTCGTCGACGAACGGTCGCGCGTCCTGGAGGACGCGGGCGAGGTCGACCACGACGACCGGGCCGGCGGCGGGCGGGGCGGCCGGTTCGCCGGAGGCCCGGAACCCGAGCAGGGCGAGCGCGGCGACGGCGATCAGCGCGGCGGAGAGACGGAGGGAGACGGTCATGGGAACCTCCCGGTGACGCGAGCGGAGCGGCGGGAACGCCGTCAGAACCGCGTCGAAACTCGGATGCTCAGGAGCTCGGTGTCGTCGTCGCTCTCCGAGAGGAGCGGCAGCCCGAGGTCGACGGCGACGGGGACCGGCCCGAGGAACGGCAGCGCCACCCGGACGCCGGTGCCGATCGCCATCCGCGGCCGCGACAACGCGTCGCCGAACGACTCCTCCACGGCGCCGACGTCGAGGAAGACGACGCCCCGCAGGCGTTCGATCTCCGCGTCGACGTACGGATCGTAGGTCGAGTAGAGCGGGAACCGGTACTCCGCGGTCCCCGACCAGGCGAACTCGCCGCCGGTGTGGACGCCCACCTTCTTCGGACCGATCCCGCGGTACTCGAACCCGCGCAGCGGGAAGTCGCCGGTCACGCCCCCTCCTTGGTGCCGCTCGAAGAACGGGAGGTCGTCGCCGAAGCCGGTCGCCGCGCCGAGCGCCCCGCGAAGCGCGAGGACGCCCCGTCGTCCCTCGTCGTCCTCGTGGAGCGGCGTGATCCAGGTGCCGTCGACCACGCTCCGGGCGCCGAACGCGTCGACGCCGAGGAGCTCGACCCGCCCGCCGCCCCCCTTCCCCTCGGTCGGCTCGAGGACCGAGTCGAAGTCGTCGTATCGAGCGAACACACCGACCGCCGGCACGAAGTTCGTCCCTTCGACGTCCTCGACGTCGTCCGGCGCGTCGTCGTCGTCGACGTCGGAGATGTCGACGAGTTCGAGCCGCCCGAGCACGCCGACCCGCCACCGCTCGTCGAGCTGGTCGGTGAACGTGGTCCCGAGACCGAGCCGGTCCTGCTGAAACTCGTCCTCGAGCTGGATCGTCCGGAGGTACGCCTCGAGCGACCACGCGAGCGGGAACTCCTCCGGGCCGTTCAGGAACGGCTCGGTGAACGACACGAGGTAGTTCGACACCTGATTGCCGGGGAGGACTTGGACGATCAGCTCCTGGCCGCCGCCGTGGAACGCCTCGTTCCGGACCAGCTCGGAGAAGAGCGTGATCGGGTCCCAGGCGGACGGAGAGTCGCGCCAGTCGAAGTTCCGCTTCTCGAACCGCACGCCGGCGAAGAAACCGATGTCGGTCATCCCTCCGGCGGTGAAGTAGAAGCGCCCGGAGCGCGACTCGTCGACCTCGACGAACAGGTCCTCCAACGCCGGGTCCTCGGTCGGACGGAAGCGCGTGCTGACCCGGTTCCGCCCCTGGTCGTCGACGAAGTAGCCGAGCTTCCGGAGGCGCTCGTTCGTGCGCGCGAGCTCGTCGGTCGACGCCACGTCCCCGGGCGAGAGCGTCACCTCGCGCCGGACGACCTCGTCACGGGTCCCGGTGTTCCCCCGCACGAGCACGTCCCGCACGCGCTTCCTCTCCCCCTCCTCCACCGCGTGCGTGACGGAGACCGTCGTCCCCTGCTCGGCGTACTGGACGCGGGTCGTGACGGTCGCGCGGACGAACCCGCGCGCGCCGAGGAGGTCGAGCATCCGACGGCGGTCCCGCTCGAGATCGGGAACGCGCAGGGGGTCTCCGGCCGCCATCTCGACCTCGGCCCGAAGCGCGTCGAGCGGGGTCTCGACCGCGCCGTCGACCCGGACCTCGCCGATCGTGTAGCGCGGCCCCTGGTCGACCCGGAGGACGATCGTCGCCTCCTCCCGGTCGTCGGAGTACCGGATCTCCTCCAGCGCGACGCGGGCGTCGGTGTACCCCTCCGCCCCGAGCCAGCGCTCGGCCTCGACGAGGTCGCGCTCGAGCACGTCGCGGCGGAGGTACGACTTCAGGACGATGAAGCGCGTCGGCCGGGTCTGCAGCACGCTCTCCAACCTCGACGGGTCGAGCGTCTCGAGGCCGAGGATCTCCACGTCGACGACCTCGACCTTCGGCCCCTCGGTCACGTCGAGGACGGCGACCGGCCGGCCGTCCCGGTCCTCGATCCCGACCTCGACCGCCGCGAACGCGTGCCCCTCCTCGCGCAGCCGCGCCACCAGCTCGTCGGCCCGCGACCGGACCTGCGCCAGCAGGAGCGCCCGCGCCCCGGTGAGGCCGATCTCGTCGAGCAGCTCTCGGCCGCGCCCCGAGTCGACGCCGCGGACCTCGACCCCCTGGACCAGCGCCTCCTCGTCGACGCGGAGCGTCAGCGCCACGCCGCCGGCCCGGACGTCCTGCACCACGGTGACGCGCACTCCGTACCTGGAGTAGAGGTCGCGCACGTCCGCCGTGACGTCGGTCGCCACCAGCGGGCGGCCGACCCGCGTCCGGAGCCCGGAGAGGACCTGCTCGTCGGTCAGGCGCTCGTTCCCGACCACCGCCATCTCGAGCACGGTCTCCCCCTCCCGCACGTTCCGGTAGCCGGAAGCGACGAGAGAGAGGAGCAGCAGGAGGAGTGGCGCGCGTCCCAACCGAGGCCTCGTCGAGGAGAGAGCCGCCGATCATACGGCCGGACGACCCGGAGAAAAGTCAGGCGTACGCGCCGCGGGCCGGGTCCTCGAACGAGAGGAACTGACTGAAGAAGAGGAGCTTGACGGTGCCGGTCGGACCGTTGCGGTGCTTCGCCACGATCACCTCCGCCTCCGGCTCCTTGTCCTCGGTCAGCTCCTTGTAGTACGCCTCGCGGTACAGGAACATGATCACGTCCGCGTCCTGCTCGATCGACCCCGACTCGCGCAGGTCCGACATCCGCGGCCGGTGGTCCTCGCGGGCGTCGACGGCCCGGTTCAACTGCGACAGGGCGACGACGGGGACCCGGAGCTGGCGCGCCGTCGTCTTCAGCGCCTGCGAGATCATCGTTGCATCAACATCGCACAGGATCGGCACATCCGGCGCCCGCAGAGATATCTTGACGCCGGGCTGGCCGGTCTGTTGCAACAGCACCGCATCGCGCACCAGCGTTGCCAGGTCCTCGTGGGTGCGCTCCGGCTCCGGCATCCGGGCGAATTTCGAAAACTCATCAACAATGCGCCGCAAGTCATTAGTCTGGCGTACGA
>JAUIEL010000527.1 GCA_030428825.1 bacterium | reverse complement strand
AGGGATCGGGCGGGCTCTGGAACAACTCGCCGGGAGCGCCGGGGAAGGACCCGGCGACCCACGCCGACCGACCGTTCGGCGAGTGGAACGCGTTCCGGATCGTGATGGTCGGCGAGCGGGTGACCGTCTGGCTGAACGACGCGCTGGTCGTCGACCACGCCCGGATGGAGAATCACTTCGACCGCTCCCTCCCGATCCCCGCGCGCGGCCCGATCCAGTTGCAGACCCACGGCGGGGAGATCCGGTGGCGCCACCTCTGGATCCGCGAGCTCCCGCCCGACGAGGCGAACGCCTGGCTCGCCTCGCGCGACGACGACGGCTTCGAGCCGGTCTTCGACGGTGAGACGCTCGACGGCTGGCGCGGCGCGGTCGACGACTACGTGGTCGAGGACGGCGCGCTCCGCTGCCGCGAGGGGCGCGGGGGGACGCTCCACACCGAGGAGGAGTACGGCGACTTCCGCGTCCGCCTCGAGATCCTCCTCCCGCCCGGCGGCAACAACGGCCTCGCCATCCGCCACCCGGGGCACGGCGACCCCGCGTACGCCGCGCTCTGCGAGCTGCAGGTGCTCGAGAACACCTCCCCGAAGTACGCCGCGCTCGATCCGCGGCAGTACCACGGCTCGGCGTACGGCCAGGTCGCCGCGCACCGGGGCCACCTCCGTCCGCCGGGGACCTGGAACTTCCAGGAGGTGACGGTCCGCGGGTCCCGCGTCACGGTCGAGCTGAACGGGACACGCATCCTCGACGCGGACCTCGGCGCGGTGACGGAGTTCATGGACGGCGCGGAGAAGTACCGCGGCCGCGGCCGGACGCGCGGCCACTTCGGCTTCGCCGGCCACCACGACCCCGTCCGGTTCCGGAACGTCCGGATCGAGCGCCTCGACTGATCGCCGCCTCCTCGATCCGGGGAGGTCCGCGATAGACTCCGAGGCATGAACCGGCGCCTCATTCTCCTCCGCCACGCGAAGAGCTCCTGGAAGGACGAACGCCAGACCGACCACGAGCGCCCCCTGAACCGGCGCGGCCGGGAGAGCGCGCCGGCCGTCGGGGCGCGGCTGCTCGAGCTCGGTTGGCGGCCGGACGCGGTCTGGTCGAGCGACGCGACGCGGACGGTCGAGACGTGGGAGCGGATGGCGGAGGCGCTCGGGGCGGGCCACGTCCCGATCCGCTTCACGCGCGACCTCTACCTCGCCGGCCTCGCCGAGATCCGGACGCTGGCGAGGGGATGGGACGACGACCTCGAAACGGTGCTCGTCCTGGGGCACAACCCCGGCTGGGAGAACGCCGCCTCCGAGCTCTCCGGCCGTTCGACCGAGATGACGACCGCGAACGCGGCGCTCCTCTCCGGACATGGCGCGACCTGGTCCGAGGCGCTCGGAACGACGTGGACGCTCGTCGACCTCGTCCGCCCGCGGGACCTGATGGACGGCGGCGCTTGAGCCGCGTCGCCGGCACGCTCGCGCTCCTCCTCGCGCTCGCGCTGGTCGGCCCGGCCTGCGCGTCGGACGAGCGACGGAAGCTCCCCGAGCGCGTCCGCGTCCCGGGCGGCGCGCTCGTCCTCCCGACCGAGCGGTGCGGCGACTGGTTCCTGGTCGAGGCGACGCTCGACGGCGAGGGTCCGTTCCGGCTGATGATCGACACCGGCGCCGAGGTCTGCGCCGTGCACGAAGGGGTCGCGGACGCGCTCGAGGGACGCCGCCTGAAGCGGTACGGCGCCGCGCGGGGCTCGGGCGGCGGACGGACCGCGATCGACCGCTGGGTGCGCGTCGACACCCTGCGCGCCGGGGAGTTCGAAGCCGGTGGGTTCGACGTGGCGGTGATGGACCTCCACGCGTTGACGCACTCGCTCGGCACCCGCCTCGACGGCGTGATCGGGTTCGGGACGTTCGCGGGGACCGTCCTGACGTTCGACTTCCCGGCCGACGAGGTGCGCGTCGACATCGGCGAGCTGCCCGCCCCCGACGGCGACACGGTCTTCGGCCTCCGCTCGCGCACGCGACCGGTCGTCCCGCTCGCGGTGCAGGACCGCGTCCTCCCCGTCCTCCTCGACACCGGCCAACGTTCGGCGTTCGCGATCGACGGGTCCGTGCACGACGAGCTGTCGTTCCTGCGCCCGCCGGTGGTGACCGGTTTCTCCCTCGGCACCGACGGCAGGACGCGCGTCCGGACCGGCCGCCTCGACGACGACGTCCGGTTCGGCCGCTTCACGCTGGAGCGTCCGGTCGTCACCCGCTCCGGGAAGGGGAGCCGCATCGGCACCGCGCTCCTGAAGCGGTTCGTCGTCTCGTTCGACCCGCTCCGCCGCCGCGTCCGGCTGACGCGCGACGAGGGGGACGTCGTCCCGGCCCCGCCGATGCGCGGTCTCGGCTGCGGGTTCGACCCCCGGGAGGACGGCTGGGAGATCGTCGAGCTGTACGAGGGCTCCCCGCTCCTCGACGCCGGGGCCGCCCCGGGAGACGTGCTGGTCGGCCTCGACGGCGTCTCGTTCCCCGACCTCGGATGCGGCCGCTGGACCGCGTTCGGCGAAGACGGCCCGGTCGAGGTCACGCTCCGCCGCGGCGACGAGTCGCGCACGGCCGAGGTGGAGCTGGCGACGCTGGTCGAGTGAGGCCGGGAGCGAATATCCTGGCGGGGAGCGGGAGAGCACCCATGACCAGATCCGTCGTCGCCGCCGTCCTCGTCCTGTCGTCCTTCGCTCCCGGCGTCGCCGGGTCGGTCCTGGTGGTCGACGCGCTCGGCGGCGCGCCGTACACCTCGATCCAGGCGGCGGTCGACGCCGCGGCGAACGGCGACGTCGTGCTGGTGAAGGCGGGGATCTACGGGCCGGTCACGATCGCGAACAAGGGCGTCTCCGTGGTCGCCGACGCCGGCGCGAACGTCGAGATCCAGGGCGGGGTACGGATCGTCGAGACGCTCGCGCCGCACCGCGTCCTGCTGCGGGGTCTGGTCGGGAAGGGGAAGGTCCAGGACCCGGCGTCGGTCCCCGAGGGGCTCCGCCTGACGCTCGCCCGCGGGCCGGTCCGGGTGGAGGCGTGCGCGTTCTTCGGGGCGGACGGGTTCTCCCCGTTCGTCGACACCGTCGGCTCTCCCGGGGTCCGGACCGACGTCGCGCTCGACCTGTCGATGGTCGGCTGCGACGCGACCGGCGGAGACGGCGCGTTCACCTCGGGCGGCTGGGAGTGGAGCGCCGGCGGACCCGGCATGGTGGCCGCCGCCTCCTCGCTCGCCCTGCACGACTGCACCCTCGCGGGAGGGAAGCCCGCGGACGCCGACAGCGAGGGAGAGGGCGGCCCGGGCGGCGCCGGACTCGTCGCCGTCGACAAGGGGACGCTCGCCACGCTTCCGACGCGCGTCTTCGCCGCCGGGACGACCTTCGTCGGGCACGACGGTGGGGTCGACTTCAGCTGCTTCGCGGCCGGCGACGGCGGAGACGGGGCCCACCTCGACGGCGCGCTCGTCTCCGCGTGGTTCCTCGACTGCTCGTTCGTCCCCGGGAAGAAGGGCGCTTGCGGCGGGATCGGCGAGGACGGCGTCGACGTCGCGCTGGAACACGGCGCCACGCGCTCGATGCTGCCGGGCGCGGCGCGCGGAGTCGTCGCGGCCTCTCCGGTCCGCGAGGGTCAGGCGTTGACGCTGCAGGTCGACGCGGCCGCGGCCGACGCTTGCTTCCTGCTCGCCGCCGTCGAAGGAGACTGGCAGCTCGTCCTGCCGCTCTCCGGCGTCCTGCTGACCGGGCCGACGTTCGCCGCCCCGCTCGTCCCGCTCGGCACCGCTCCGACCGGCGGGACGTTCGGCGTCGGCGTCCCGGTGCCGCTCCTCCCGCCCGGCGTCGACCACCTGACCGTCCACCTGCAAGGCGTGTTCGCCGACCCGGGCGGCGCCTGGTGGCTCGGCGGCCCCGCGACGCCGCTCGTGCTCGACGCCGCGTTCTGAGCTCGCTCACCCCCGCAGCGCGTCGAACAGCCCGCGCAGCTCGTCCTCGACGTCTCCGGGGCGGTCGACGACGTCGGCGAGCTCGGCCCGGAGGCGCTCGGCGTACCGGCGCCGCAGCCGGTGGAGGCGGACCTTCGTCGCGCCCTCCGTCGTCCCGAGCGCGGCGGCGACGTCGGCCAAGGACGGCGCGGACGCGGACCGGGCGAGGTGCGGGCGGAGCCGCTCGAACTCCTCCTCCTTCCCCGCCTCCGCGTGCTCGACCCGGAGCGCGCCGAGCACGCGCTCGAGGAGGGTCCGCGCGAACGCGCGCTGGAACTCCCGCTCCGGATCGTCCGTCGTCGAGGGTTCGCCCGCGAACCGCCCCGCGGCGGTCCTCGCGTCGATCGAGACGATCCGCGCGTCGCCGCCCCGCTTCGCCGCCCGCTCGTGGTCGCGCTGGTTCGCCAGGTCGTGGCGCACGCACGCCAACAGGTACCCGCGGAACCGCCCCCGTGAAGGGTCGGCCGGCTCGACGAACCGCTTCTCGATCAGCCGCGCGAAGAACTCCTGCGTCCGGTCGAGCGCCTCCTCCTCGGTCGCGCACCGTCGCCGGACGAACAGGAAGACCGGATACCAGTACCGCTCGCACAGCTCCGCCAGCGCGGCGCGCGCGTCGTCCCCGTCGCCCTTCGCCCGCGCGACGACCGTCCACCGCGTGGTCTGGAATCCGCCCTCGCTCACGGCGCGACCGCCCGGCGACGCTTGAACGCGAACGCCAGCGTCAGCGCCGCCGCGAGCGCGACCACCGCCGCCAGGAACCCGACCAGCGACTGCGCCGCCCGGTACGCCCCGACGCCGAGCAGCCCCGCGAGGAGGATCGCCACCATCGGCCCGTTCATGTCCTTCGCGTACGCCCCCTCGTCCGGACAGGAGAACGCCGGCTCGGGGACGCGCTGGAACAGGATCGCCGCGACCACCGCCGCCGCCAGGCCGCCGAGCACCGCGTGCGCGGCCGCCGTCGCGAGCGGGAACCCGAAGCCGAACGCCGAGAGGAGGAGGAGCGCCACGGTCAGCGCGAGGTAGACCGGCAGGCCGACGCCGATCAGGAACGCCTTCTCCGACCCGCTCCGGAACGG
>JAUIEL010000526.1 GCA_030428825.1 bacterium | reverse complement strand
TGACGGGCGCCGGTCCCGGCGCCCGTCACGTAGGCGCCGATCGGCCCGCCGACGTCGGTGAGGAGTTCGTTCGCGGTCGTCTCGACGTGGGCGGCGACGTTGGCGGGGTTCCGGAACTGATCGGCGAGGAACCAGCCGTTCTCCTCCGCGAGGCGCCGGGCGACCCGGTTGAAGTTCTTCGGGTCGTCCGGCGGCGCGTCCTCGGTGACGATCACCTCGGCGCCGAGCCGGCGGAGCGCCTGCCGTTTGTCGTGCGACATCTTCTCGGGCAGGACGCAGACGAGGCGGTACCCCTTCACGGCCGCGACGAGGGCGAGGCCGACGCCGGTGTTGCCGCCGGTCCCCTCGACGATCGTCGCCCCGGGCGAGAGGAGGCCGCGCGCCTCCGCGTCGGCGACGATCGAGACCGCGATCCGGTCCTTCAGGCTCCCGCCCGGGTTCAGGAACTCGCACTTCACGAGGACCGGCACCGCGGCGGCGGCCGCGACGCGGGCGAGGGGGACGAGCGGCGTGCGGCCGACGTGGTCGAGGATGGAGTCCGACATCCTCGCGAGCGTACCCGGGTTCGCGGCGGATCCGGCCGCTTCAGCCGGCTGCCGCGTCGAATCCGCGGCCTCAGTCGCGCTCCCACCGGTGGATCTCTCCGCCCTTCATGACGAAGCGGACTTCGGTGAGCACCGACACGTCCTCGAGCGGGTCGCCGCGGATCGCGATGAGATCGGCCCACTTGCCGACGGCGATGCTCCCGGCCTGCTCTCCGACGCCGAGCAATTCGGCGGCGACGACCGTCGCAGAGCGGATCGCGTCCGCCGGCGAGATCCCGGCGTCCACCATGAGGGCGAACTGCTCGGCGCCCCGGCCGTGCGGCGTGGCTCCCGCGTCGGTGCCGAAGGCGAGCCGAACGCCGGCGCGATGGGCGCGGGCGACGCGTTCGGCGTACGCCTCGTACTCGGCCGCGTTGTCGGTGATGCCCTTCTCGCTCCAGTCCTCGTTCCCTTCGACGAGACTGTAGTGGGCACCGAACAGGTCGGCGACCAGGACCACGTCGTGCTGCCGCATGAGGCGTATCGACTCGTCGTCCAGCCGGCTCCCGTGCTCGATCGACCGAACGCCCGCGGCGACCGCGTTGGCGATCCCCGCTGCCCCGTGGGCGTGGGCGGCGACGAACCGACCCCGCTTGGCCGCCTCCTCGACCGCGGCCCGCATCTCGTCCACGGTGTAGGACGCCGCGCCGGGCTGCGTGCCGGCGCTCGCGAACCCGCCGGTGGCCGCGACCTTGATCCAGTCGACGCCGTGGCGGAGCTGGTCACGAGTCTCTCGCCTCACCTCGTCGACCCCGTCGGCCACGGCTTCGGCCGGAGTCGAATCGTCGTGCGGCGGCCCCATCCAGTTCCCCCAGTCCCCGTGGCCGCCCGTCATGCTGATCATCGGTCCGCTGGCGTAGACACGCGGTCCGGCGACGTCCCCCCGGGCGATGGCGTCTCGGACGGCGACGCCCGCGTAGAACGGCTCGGAGACGTTGCGGATCGTGGTGAACCCGGCGTCGAGCAGCTTGCGGGCGTTGACCACGCCGATGATCCCGAAGGCCGGCGCCGGTAGGGTCCAGGGATCCCAGCGGTCGCCGGTGTGTGTCTCGTCGCACACGTGGGTGTGGGTGTCGATCAGGCCGGGAAGGACCGTGAGGTCGCCGAGGTCGACGACGTCGGCGGGCCGATCTCGCCCCTCGGCCGAGACGACGTCCACGACGAGCCCCCCTTCGACGCGGATCAGCGTGGCCGGCCGCAGGGCTCCCGTCTCGACGTCGAGCACTCGCCCGGCCAGGATGGTACGGGTCTGCGCGGGGACCGGCGCCGAGAGGATGCCGACCACGAGGGCGACGGCCGACGCGATCCGATTCGCCCTTCGATCCCAGTCCCTCAACGCTCCTCCTCCTCGCGGATCGTTCGTCGCGGTACCGCCCGGATCGAGGGGCGGCGTCACTCCTCGACCACCCAGACGTTGCGGTAGCGGACCGGGTTTCCGTGGTCCTGCAGCCGGATCGGGCCGGACGGGGCCTCGCGCTTCGAGGCGGCGCCGCCGGTCGGCCCCTCGATCGCGACGTCGTCGTGGGCGCGGAGGCCGTTGTGCCAGACCGTCACCCGCGCGTCGTCGGTCTTCGCGCCCGCGGCGTCGAACCGCGGCGCCCGGAACCGGACGTCCAGGCTCTGCCACCGACCGGGCGGCCGCGACGCGTTCACGTCCGCGGCGCGCCGTCCGTAGATCGCGGCGCAGTCGCCGAGCGACGGGCGCGCGACGCCGTACGAGTCGAGGATCTGCAGCTCGTACCGATCGAGGAGGTAGACGCCGCTGTTCCCTCGCGCCTGGCCTCGGGCGTCGTCCGGAGACTCGGGCGTCGAGAATTCGAGGTGCAGCCGGAAGTCGGAGAAGTCCCGGCGGGTGACGACGTCCCCCGCGCCCGGCGCGACGGAGAAGCCGCCGTCGATTTGGGTCCACGCGGCGTCCTCGCCGTCGCGGGCGGACCACGCGTCGAGCGAGGAGAGGGGGAGCGCGCCGTCCGGCGCGGGCGCGGGGACGTCCGGCCCGTCGGCCGCCCACGCGATCCCGTCGAGGAGGTGCTCGACGAACCGGGGGTCGCTCCAGACGGCGGGACGGTGCCCGAGCGCGGTGGTGAAGACGCGCCCCTCGCCGTAGTCGCGCCACCACGCGAGCGGGTACTCGCCGTCCTCGCGTCCGCCGCGCGCGAGGTCCGCCGCCCCCTCGCCGTCCGGCGCCAGGGAGAGGAGGACGTTCGCCGGCGGACGTTCGAAGTCGCGGAACCGGTAGATCTCGTCGGCGATCGAGAACCGCGCCCCGAGGTGGTCGGTCGCCGGGTGCGTCCCGTCGTCGACCCGGATCAGGACCTCCTCGTTCCACGGATGCCCGTCGAACGTCCCCCCGACCATCTCGAGGTAGCGCGGGCGCTCGTAGAACGTGTCGGTGGCGCAGTGGACGCCGACGAAGGCGCCGCCGCCCCGCACCCAGGAGAGGAGGGCGTCGAAGGCGGCGTCGGTCATCGGGAGCTCGCCGGTGGTGTAGAAGACGACGGCGTCGGTCTCGGCGAGACGGGCGGCGTCGATCGCGGCGGCGTCGCGGACTGGCGTCACGCGGAACCGCTCGCCGGCCGCGGCGAGGAGCGCGCGCTCGACGATCGAGAGCTCCGGCGCGGACGGGCCCCCGCCGCGCTTCACGACGCCGTGCTCGAACCCCGCCGACTGGGTGAGGAGGAGGACGTCGACCGGACCCGCCGGCGCGGCCGACGCGGACTCGCGGCCGGGGATCTCGATCAGCGTGTAGAACGCCTCGGGATGGAGCAGCGGTCGTCCGTCGGCCGATCGGACGCCGTCCGCCCGGACCTCGTGCACGTACCCCGCCCGGAGCGGGTCGACGACGAGCCGCACCGCGCGCGGCCCCTCGACCTCGACCGCCCGGACCGCGAGCGTCCTCTTGTCGTCCTCCGGCGCGCCGTACGCGGCGTGGTACTCGTACGTCCAGGAGATCGCCCGGTACGACGCCGGGTCGCCGGCCGTCTCCGGGTCGACGTCCTTCGTGAACGTCACCCGGAACCCGTCCTCGGTCGCGGTCACCTCGTGCATCTCGAACGGGAGGACGCCGGTGTAGACCGCCCGCTCCAGGCCGTACCGCTTCCGTCCCGAGGAGACCCAGCCGCGGTCGGTCTGTCCGACGAACATCGAGCCGTCCGGCGCGAACGCGACCCGGTTGTTGCCGCAGCCGAAGCCGGAGAGGAACGGGTAGCACGCCCCCTGGTAGTGGCCGTTCACCCGCTCGAGCGTCACCCGCATCACGACGGGGTGGAACTGGTCGCCGACGAAGAACTGCCCCTCGAACGGTCCGAACCGGCCGCCGGTCGTGTCGAGGGCGATGTCGGACGCCGAGCGCCCCATGCGGTCGTACGGGAACCAGACCGACGCCGGCTGCCGCGGCGGCCGCTCGCCGTCCGCGAGCTCCTCGCGCCAGCGGAGCGACGCGGGGTGGCCGTGCCACGCCCCCGGCTTCAGCCACGACAGCCGGTTCGTGCCGACGTAGTCCCCCTGGTTGTCGACGTAGAACATCGCGCCGTCGTTCCACTCGGCGATGCCGTTCGGCGAGCGGAGCCCGTCGCAGACCCAGGTCGCGCGCCCCGCGCGGTCGATCTTCAGGCACGCGCCGCGGTGGGGGACGACCGCCTTCCCGAGCGCGCCGCAGAACCCGACGTTCAGCGTCATCCACGCGTCGCCGTTCCGGTCGAACTTCGGGCCGAACGCGAACTCGTGGTAGTTCCCCGACACCCCCCAGTCGTCGCAGAACGTCTCGTAGACGTCCGCGCGGTCGTCGCCGTCCCGGTCGAGGAGGCGGGTCATCTCGCCGCGCTGCACCACGTAGATCGCCTCGCCGTCCTCGTCCTCCCTCACCGCCGCGCCGAGCGCCTCGTGGAGGCCGGTCGCGAACGGGACGAACGTCGCGTCGAGCGGCGGCTCGCCGTACGCGTCCTCGACCAGGAAGACGTCGCCGCGCCGCGTCGTGACGACCGGCTTCGCGTCCTCTCCGTAGAACGCGAGCCCGCCGACCTCGAGCACGACGTCGTTCGGGATCGGGTGGGTCAGGATCCGGTAGTGGACGCGCTCGGGCGACGGCGGGAAGTCCTTGTCGAGCTGGTGGAAGAGGTGCGCGTCGAGGACCGTGTCGAGCGGGTCGCGGGTGGCGATCTGGAAGTCGAAGCCTCCCGCCCCCTGGTCGATCTTGAACAGGACGTGATTCGTCCCCGGCCGGAAGTCGAACCGGACCTGGTCCTCGACCGGGTTCAGGCCGCGCGGGACGTCCTTCTCCCAAATCAGCCGCCCGTTCAGCCAGACGAGGAGGCCGTCGTCCGACCCCATCGGGAGGACGTACGAGACCGCCTCGTCGACCTCGACCGGGACGTGGAGGTAGGCGACGACGTTCTCGTTCAGGGCCGGGTCGTCGTGGACGAGGAGGTCGACCCGGCGGCCCGGCACGTCGTCGATCCTCGTCCAGCG
>JAUIEL010000525.1 GCA_030428825.1 bacterium | reverse complement strand
CGAGGAGCTTCGCCGCCTCGGTCCAGACGCCGTTCGGCTGGCGCTCGAAGACGTACGCCGCGCCGGCGTTCAGCCCCAGGTCGTCGTCATCCCTCGCCCCGACCACGACGTGATCGCCGGAGATCGCGACGCCGATGCCGAAGTCGTCCCCGGGCTCTCCGTCTCCGGCGACGAGCTTCTGCACCTCTCCCCAGTGCGCCGGACCCTGGCGCTCGAAGACGTACGCCGAGCCGTTGCCGTCCCCCCAGGCGCCGACGACGGCGCGGTCGCCGGAGATCGAGACCGACAGGCCGAAGTTGTCGCCCGCGGTCCCGTCGCTCGCGAGCAGCTTGGCGACCGTGGCCCACGTGCCGTTCGCCTGTCGTTGGAAGACGTAGGCGGCGCCGGCGCCCCCGCCGTTGTCGTCGTCGAGGAACGCCCCGGCGATCAGCGCGTCCCCCGACACGGAGACCGAGTATCCGAACCGGTCGACCGGTCCGAGGCCGGCCGGGACGAGCTTCCGGACCTCGCCGAAGGGACCGCAGCCGCTCCGCTCGAACACGTAGACGGCGCCGGCGTTGAACCCCCCGTCGTCGTCCTCGAGCGCGCCGACGGCCAGGTGGTCGCCGGAGAGCGCGACCGACCAGCCGAAGGCGTCGTCCTCCGCGCCGTCGCTCGCCACGATCTTCGCGAGCTCCTGCGCCGCGGCCCCGTCGAGGGTCGCCGGGGCGAGGAGGGTCAGGGCCCCGAGGAGTCGGGCGGGTCGGGTCGTCGGTCTCATCGTCCTGCTCCGGGAGGGCAAGATCACACGGTGGTGCGCAACGCGAGGCGGTCCGGCCGGGCGCGCAGGAGCCGGGCCGCTTCGCCCGGCGTCGCGCCGAACAGGGCCGTCGCGGCGGCGTCGGCGTGCAGGCAGGAGTCACCGGTCACGGTGACGCTGTGGACATCGGTCACGCGCGGCGCCGCGGTGCGGGGGTCGAGGAGGTGGTGGTAGGTCCGTCCCTCGTGGAGGAACGCGCGTTCGTAGTCGCCGGAGGTGGCGACGGCGCCATCCTCGACGTCGATCGTATCGATCAGGGAGGCCGGGTCGGTCGGCGAGCGGACGCCGACGCGCCACGGGTCGCCGTCCTCGGAGCGGCCGAGGGCGTAGAGGTCTCCGCCGACGTTGACGAGGCCGTCCTCGATCCCCGCCTCGCGCAGCGCCCGGACCGCGCGGTCGACGCCGTGCCCCTTCGCGATCCCGCCGAGGTCGATCCGCACGTCCGGGTCGGCGAAGGAGACGACCGGCAATCCATCGGAGGAGAGGCCGACGTCGACGCGTTCGTACAGGCGGCGCCCCGCGAGACGCGCCCACGAGCCGTCCGGGGGCGGCGCGTCGCGCTCCGTGACGTCCCACAGCGCGACCGCGCGTCCGAGGCACGGGTCGAACGCGCCGTCGCTCGAGGTCGCCCACGACAGCGCGTGCTCGATCACCGTCCGCGTCTCCGGGCCGATCGCCACCGGCCCCGCGGCGGCGCCGAGGTTCGCACGGCCGACGTCCGACCGGGGGTCGAACCGGGTCATGCTCGTCTCGACAAGCCGGAGCGCCCGGACCGCGGCGTCGAGCGCGACGCTCGCCCGCCCGTCGTCGTCCGTGACGACCGAGAGGTCGGCGACGGTCCCCATCATCGGGACGGTCCGTCGCCGGAGCCGCCGGCGTCGTCGCCCCGCGAACGGCAGCGCCGCCGCGACGAACGCGCCCGCGCCGAGGACGAGGACCTCGCGCCGGCTGAATCCGCGGTCGTGAAGAAGGCTACGTGGCATCGGACGACTCCCGGAGTTCCGGATCGATCGGGCACGCTCCGCAGTCCGCGGAGCCTTCGGGCTCGTGGCACCCGCCGCAGCCGCCGGCGCGTCCGAGACGGGACGCGACCGCGAACAGGACGAACAGCGCCGCGGCTCCGAGCATGCCGACGAGGGGGTTCATGGCGTGGCTCCTCTCACGTGCTCAGCAGGCCCGCGAACCCCATGAACGCGAGCGACAGCGACCCCGCGACGATCAGGACGAGCGCGGTCCCCTTCGCCAGGTCGGGGACGTCGGCGAGCTCGGTCGTCTCGCGGATCGACGCCATGAGGACGAGCGCGAGCGTCAGGCCGAGCCCCGCGCCGAGCGCGAAGAACAGCCCCTCGAGCAGGTCGTAGCCCCGGTTGGTCTGGAAGATCGCGAGGCCGAGGATCGCGCAGTTCGTGGTGATCAGCGGCAGGAAGATCCCGAGCTGTCGGAACAGCGTCGGCGACACCTTCTTGATCACCATCTCGACGATCTGCACCAGCGAGGCGATCACGACGATGAACGAGATCAGGCGGAGGTACGGCGCGTGGGGGAGGACGAACGAGTTCAGGAACCAGGCGCACAGGGAGGTGATGGTCAGGACGAAGACGTTCGCCATCCCCATCCGGAGCGCCGTCCCGACCCGCGCCGAGACCCCCATGAACGGGCAGAGCCCGAGGAAGAGCGCGAGCGTGAAGTTGTTCACGACCATCGCGGAGAGGAGGATCCAGAGCAGGTTCTCCATCACGCGGCCTCCGCACGATCGCGCTTCCGTCGCTCCCACCAGCTCAGCCCGAGCAGGAGGAAGCCGAGCGTCAGGAATCCGCCGGCCGGCAGGACGAAGACGACCCACGGCTCGAAGCGCGGCCCGAAGAGCGAGGCGCCGAGGAACGTCCCGCTCCCGAGGATCTCGCGGACCGCGCCCATCAGGAAGAGCGCGATCGTGAAGCCGAGCCCGGTCCCGACCGCGTCGATCAGCGCCCGCGACACCGGCCGCTTCGAGGCGAACGCCTCCTGCCGCCCGAGGATCATGCAGTTCACGACGATCAGCGCGATGAACGCCCCGAGCGCCTTGTGGATCGTCGGGACGACCGCCTCGAGGGTCATGTCGGCGACGGTGACGAACGTCGCGATGATCAGGATGTACGTCGAGATCCGGACCTCGTGCGGGATCGCCTTCTTCAGGAGGGAGACGAGCACGCTCGAGCCGCAGAGGACGAAGAAGGTGGCGATCCCCATGGCGAGGCTGTTGGCGACCGTGTTCGTCACCGCCAGCGCCGGGCAGAGACCGAGCATCTGGATCAGGACCGGGTTCTCCCGCCAGATCCCGCGGACCAGGTCCTCGCGCGGCGTGGTCTCCCTCACGGCGTCTCCTCCCGCTCCGGCGCGTCGGCGTCCGCCGTCCCGGCGCCGCGTCGGTGGCGCTCGAGGAGCGGGCCGATCCGCTCGAGCTCGTGGTTGATGATCCGGATCACCGCCTTCGACGAGATCGTCGCCCCGGTGATCGTGTCGACCTCGCGCGGGTCGCCGGTCCCGCCCCCCGCCTTCACCGGCACGAGCGGCGCCTCGGCCCCTTCGAAGAGCGCGACCCACGCCGCGTCCTTCTCGATCTTGTCGCCGAGCCCGGGCGTCTCCTTGCTCTCGAGCACCTTCATGCCGAGGACGGTCCGCGACGTCGGGTCGTAGCCGAAGATCAGCCGCACGACGTCCTGGAACCCCGGCTCGCCCGCGACGAGCGCGAAGCCGACCGGCCGGCCGTCGTCGTCGAAGCCGCTCCAGACCCGGTCCGGTGCCTTCCCGTCCGGCGGGGGCTCGGCCGAGAGCGCGCCGTCGCGGACGTAGAGGGTGTCGACGCGGGCGGGGTCGTTCAGGACGACCGCGATCGCCGCGTCGAGCGCCGCCTGCTTGTTCCGTCGGATCGCCGGCTGGGTGGCCTGGAACACGACGACGAGGACGAGCCCGGCCGACGCGCCGGCGAGCCCGAGCGTCGCGACGAGCCGGGTCGCCGAGACCTCGGGGCGCGGCGGGAACGTCGGCGGCCCTTGGGACGTCCGGTCGTCGCTCATGACGTCACCCTCGCCCTCGTCCCGAACACCCGCGGCTGCGTCGCTCGATCGATGAACGGGACGAGCGCGTTCATCAGGAGGATCGCGTACATCACGCCCTCGGCGAGCCCTCCCCACAGGCGGATGACCACGACGAGGGCGCCGATCCCCGCGCCGAAGATCCAGGCCCCCAGGTTCGTGACCGGCGACGTCACCATGTCGGTCGCCATGAACCACGCGCCGAGCATCAGTCCGCCCGCGAACAGCATGAACTGCGGGCTCGGGTAGCGCGCGGGGTCGAGCAGGTGCAGCGGCAGCGTCAGGAGCGCCGTCGTCCCGAGGACCGCGACCGGGATGCGCCAGTTCAAGTGGCCGCGGAGCGCGAGGTAGACGCCGCAGAGGAGGATGATCACCCCCGCCGTCTCGCCGGCCGATCCGCCGACCGCGCCGAACGCGAGGTCGGGGAGGTCGGTCGGGACCCGCTCGAACTTCATCCGGCCGAGCGGGGTCGCGCCGGTCAGCGCGTCGGCGGTCGACGCGCTCATCAGCGGGAGCGCGAAGTTGTCCCCGCAGAGCGACCACCACGACGCGCCGTCGCGGACCGGCCAGGTGGTCATCGGGACCGGGAACGCCGCCTGCAGGAACGCGCGTCCGAGGAGCGCCGGGTTGAAGACGTTCTGGCCGAGTCCGCCGAAGACGAGCTTCCCGGCCACGATCCCGAAAGCGCCGCCGACGAACGCCATCCAGAGCGGCAGGCCGGGGGGGAGGGTCAGGCCGACGAGCAGCCCCGTGATCGCGGCCGAGCCGTCCCGGAGCGTGCCGCGCCGCGAGAGGAGACGCTCGGGGAGGAGCGCGCCGAGGGTCGCCGCGAGGACGACCAGCAGCGCGCTCGGCCCGAACCACCACGCGGCCGCGCCGACGACCGGGAGGAGGCTCAGCACCACGCTCCACATGATCCTCGGCGTGCTCTCCGCGCCCTTCAGGTGCGGCGACGCGTCGACGACGAGACGGGGGTCGTTCACGGGGTCGCCACCGCCTTCCGCTTCCGCAGGGCCGCCTTCGAGACCGAGAAGAGCTGGCTGAGCGGGATGTTCGACGGGCAGACGTACGAGCAGCATCCGCAGAGCATGCAGTCGAGCAGGTGCGCGCCCTCCATCTCCTCCACCCGCCGGGCCTTGGCGAGGCGACCGAGGAGCTGCGGGTTCAGGAAGACCCGGC
>JAUIEL010000524.1 GCA_030428825.1 bacterium | reverse complement strand
CGCCCGGCTCGACGACGATGTCCTCGACCACCAGCGTCACGTCGACGAACTCGGTGTCGCTCGTGTTGCCGAAGTTGACGATCTGGAGCGTCGTCGAGTACTCGCCCTTCGCCAGCCCCTGCGTGTTGAACAGGAGCGTGACCGGCTGCGGGCCGAAGCCGGCGACCGCGAACCCGGTGCTCGGCGTGACGTCGAGCCACGGCGCGGGCGTCTGCTCGAAGATCGTGAAGATCAGGATCCCGGACGTCGCCGCGCAGTTCGCGACGTTCAGCGTCTGCGGCGAGGGGTTCGCGCCGTCGACCTTCGCGCCGACGGTCAGCTCGTTCGGCGAGCCGACGAGGCAAAGGTCCGTCGTGAAGACGTTCACCGCGTTCCCGATCACGCCGTTGTTCGTCGTGTCCGATTCGCCGGTGCCCGGGGGGATGCGGAGCGCGAAGTTGTAGATCCCCGGCGTGACGGTCTCCGGGATGAACGCGTTCACGGTGAAGGCGCCGACGATGTTGACGACCTTCGTGCCGATCACGAGGTCGCCCGCGTCGATCGTCGTGTCCTCGGAGAGGAGGATCTCGAGCGTGATGTCCTCTTCCGGCAGCGGCCCGCCGAGGTTCAGCAGGAGCGCGTTGACGGTCACCGTGTTGTCGAGCTGCGCCTGCCCGGGCCCCTGGGCGTTGAACGCCAGCAGGTCCGGGGCCTGCGCGCTCGCGTCGTTCGACGCGAAGCTCGCGACGAGCCCCACGATCGCCGCTCGCGCGGCGGAGACGGCAGAGACGTGGCGAAGGTTCATGGGTCGATCTCGCTTTCGCTGCGGGCCGGGTTCCTGGCCCCCCTCATGCAGTGAAGTAAAGGACACGATCCGGCGCGCGAGGCCAGAATCGGCCCGCCTCCCGACGGTCGCCCCCGGTCCTGGTCTCGCCCCTGGAACCGACGTTCTCGGCGCCGGTTGTCGGTCGCGTCCGGACGTTCGTTTCGTAAGTTCATTCAAAATATTCGTTTGTGAGCGTCCGTCGCCGAGGGCACGGGCCCGGGGACGAGGAACCGTGGCGCGGCGTCGGGGGGGCGCGACTTGACGAAAAAACCGGGACGATCCGTCCCCGGTCGAGCGCCGGATCGACCGAACTCGCGTCCGGGCCCGCCGTTCGACCTCCTCGCTATCCTTCACCGGAACGCCTTCCGGAGACGACCCCGCCATGACCGTTCCCGCCGTCGCCCTCCTCCTCGCGGTCGCCGCTCAGGACGCCGCGGCGCCGGCGAACGGCCCCGCCGAAGCGACGCCGACCGACGTGCGGCTCGACGGCGTCGACCTCGAAGGGCTCGAGGTCCGGCTCGATCTGGAGCGGGGACGGATCCGCTTCGTCGACCCGGCGGGGGAGGAGCTCGTCGCCTTCCCGGTCGGCGCGAACGTCCGGCCGTCGCGCCCCGCGCGCCGGTTCGTCTTCGCCAAGGACCGCGTCGAGACGCTCGCCGGCGACGACGCGGCGGGGGACGCGGTGGTCGCCGCGCTCCTCCGCCTGCCGCGGCTCGGGGCCGAGGCGGAGACGCCGGTCACGGTCGGCGTCCGCGCCGGTCCGTTCGGCCCGCTCGTCACGTACAGCTTCCCGCGCCGGACGTTCCGGGGGATCGCGCACCGGACGTCGTTCGCGGGGGACGGGCGCGCGCCGACCGTCGGCCGCGAGCCGGGCGGGCGGCCGGTCCGCGTCGCGGGCGCCCGGGCCGAGGACGCGGTCGCCGTCGACGCTCCGGCGCGGATCCGGCTGCTGGTGGGAGAGCGGTTCACGCCGCACCCGCTCGGGGCGCTGCGGCTCCGCGGCGCGTTCGGCGTCGACGACGCGTCGGGCGAGGCGGCGGCGGCGGCGTTCTCCGTGCTCGTCGACGGCGTCGACGTCGGTCGCGTCGGCGAGGTCCGCCGCGGCGAGCCGGCGCAGCCGTTCGACGTCCCGCTCCGCGACGGCCGCGAGGTCACGTTCGCGTTCGACCCCGGCCGGGAGACGTGGGAGACCGCGATCGCCGTCCTCGTCGACGCGCGGTTCGAGGGGCCGGACGGCTTCGAGCTCCGGATCGCGGACGTCCTGCACGCCGACCGCGCCGGCGTCGAGCTGTTGGTCGACGGGGACGGCGGCTTCGGCGGCGCGTCCCTCCTGGCGGGCGCGCCCGAGCCGGATCCGGAGCGCGCGGGCGTGTCGTGGATCGACGCCTCCCGCACGGACGGCGCCTCGGTCGCGCCCGGTCCGCTCCTCCTCCCGTTCGAGGCGGCCGGCGGCTGGCTCGTCGGAGTCGGCCCGGTCTTCCTCCCCGACGCGACGCGCCTGGGGAGCGACGGGGCGGGCGTCGTGGTGCAGGTACCGACGCCCCTCCTCGCGAGCGAGCCGGCGGAGAACCTGGAGGAGGAGGACCTCGAACGGCTCCGCCTGATGGTGGCCGTCGTCGCGGCGCGGTCGATGGACGAGCTGTACGCGCGCTACCGGTCGACCCTGATCGCGGCCGGCGGCTCGGCGACGCGGCGCGTCGTCGGGAGCCTGACCGTGCCGTCGTGGTGGCGCGACCCGCTCGTCTACTGCGGCCCGCCGCCGGGCCGGGGGCGGTTCGGACGGTTCGACGTGCACGAGATCGAGAAGCGCGTCGCCGACGTCGAGGAGCGGCTCGGCCTGCGCCGGTTCACGGTCGTCGTCGACGGCGAGTGGGCGTCGCGCCCCGGCGACCCGCGACCGTCCGACGACTTCGCGCGGTTGAAGGTGCTGACCGCGGCGCAGCACGTGAAGGGGCGTCACGTCCTGCTCCGCTGGCCGCTCTTCGCCGCCGCGCCCGGATCGCTCGCCGACGTGATCGGCGCGCAGGCGGGGGGGAGGCTCGCGCTCGATCGGCGGAAGAAGGTCGTCGCGTTCCTGCACGAGGTCGTCCGCGCGTGCTTCGGCGACGGGCTGCACAGCCTCGGGGCCGACGGGTTCCTGCTCGTCGGGACCGCGTCGCTCGGCGATCCGACCCGCGACGCGAACGCGACCGAAGTCGCGGCGGGGGTCGGGTGGCGCGCGCTCGCGACGACGCTCCGCTGGCTCCGCGAGGAGGTCGACCGGCGGGAGCTGAACGACACCCTCCTCGCCGCGCCGAGCGCCGTCCCGCAGCTCGTCCTCGACCAGGGCGCCGTCGTGTTCGACCCGGCGACCGCCGACCCCCGGACGCGCGAGGAACGGCTGGAGCGGCTGGTCGCCGTCCTCCCCGATCTCCCGATCCTGATGCGCCCGCTCGACGAGGCGCCGGAGGCGGTCCTCGACTGGGCGGCCCGCTCGGTGGCGATCGGCGTCCCCGCGGTCGGGTCGCGCACGCTGGCGCGGCTCGACGCCGACGACGCCCGGGCGCTCGGCGCGATCCTCCGACTCGCCGCGGAGCGGCCGCTCGGGATCCCGGTGCGCGACGGCGAGGAGTGGCGGATGGAGTACGACGAGCGCGTCCTCGCCCGGACCCTGGCCGGGCGCACGGGCGTCGCGGTCTTCCCCGAGCGCGGCGTCGCGCTCGTGGCGCTGACCCGGGACGGCGACGCGCGCCTGCCGTTCCAGCCGGTGTCGATCGACGCGGAGGACGGCGCGTCGATCGAGTTCGTCGACGGGGGCGTCGTGCTGCGCGGCGGTCGCGCGGGGACGGTCTACCGGCTGCGGACCGAGTGACCGTGGTCGGCGAGGATCCGCGCGAGCGCGACCTCGTCGAGATGGTTCAGCGGGGTGCCGGAGAGCACCGCGAACGTGCGGTACGCCTGCTCGCGGACCTCGTCCCGGGAGAGCTTCGTCGCGGCCTCGGCGACGGTCGGGAGCGACGACTCGCCGCCGAGCGTCTCGAGGGCGGCGAGCGCGTGGAACTCGACCCTCCCGACCGGGTCGAAGACGAGCCCCTCGAGCGCCGGGACGGCGGTCGCCGCGCCGCGCCGTTCGAGCGCCTGGATGGCGGCGACGACCCGGGCGTCGTCGATCGCCGTGTAGCCCCCCTCGAGCCGGCGGTCGAGGATCGCGAGGAGCGGCGCCTCCAGCGAGGGATCGGGCGAACGGCCGGCGCGGTCGATCACCGCGGGCTCGACGTCGAGGTTCCCCGAACGGAGTTCGTCGAGGCCGGAGCACGCGATCGCGAGGCCGGCGACGGCGAGCGGGGCGAGGAAACGGAGTCGGGCGGGCATGGGGCACCTCGAACCGGAGCGATCGCCGAGTCTACAATGCCCGCGCCTCCGGAGGACCCCCACGATGAGCGACTCGCGCTCCCTCGAGATCGAGCACCGCTACGGGCCGCGAGTCCATCTCCTGAGCGATCCCTGGATGCTCGCCACCCTGGCCCGCATCGGGTCGCCGGACGTCCACGCGCCGGAGGTGATCGGCCTCGTCCGGAGCGCCTACCGGATCCTGCTCCACCACGCCGCGGCGAGCGAGTTCCCGCGGACCGAACGCGCGGTCGACACGCGGATGAAGCAGCACACCGAGCACGGCGTCTGGCGCGGCGTGACCGTCGATCCGCAGCTCGACGTCGCCGTCGCCAACGTGCTCCGGGCCGGGAACCTCCCGTCGGTCCTCTGCCTCGAGGAGCTCGGCCGCGTCGTCGGCCCCGGGCGGGTGCGGATCGACCACTTCTACCTCGGGCGCGTCGCCGACGAGGCGGGACACGTCGTCGGCGTCGAGAGCGCGGGGAGCAAGATCGGCGGCCCGATCTCCGACCGCATCGTCCTCATCCCCGACCCGATGGGCGCCACCGGCTCGACGATCCTCGAGGCGCTCGCCGCCTACCGCGCCCGCGACCTCGGCCGCCCCGCCAAGGTGATCGCCCTCCACCTCATGATCACCCCCGAGTACCTCCGCCGCGTCCTCGACGCCACCGACGACGTCATCGTCTACGCCGGCCGCCTCGACCGCGGCCTCTCGCCGGACGAGGTCCTCGCGAAGCCCCCCGGCGAGGACTGGGAACGCGAACGCGGCCTGACGGAGAACGGGTACATCGTGCCGGGCGCGGGAGGGCTGGGCGAGGTGCTGACGAACGCATGGTGTTAGGGGAAGCAGGGGAGAGCAAGGGAGAGCAACGAGAGCAGGGGAGAGGGCGC
>JAUIEL010000523.1 GCA_030428825.1 bacterium | reverse complement strand
CCGCGCCGGTCATCGCGGGGAGGATGTCCTGCTCGGTGTAGTCGAGCGTCTGGCGGTTCGAGTCGAGGATCGGCCAGAGCATCGACATCGTCCCCATCCCGTTCGCGCGGAGGCGGGCGCCGGAGAAGGTGTTCACGCAGTCGACGCCGGCCTGCTCCAGGAGCTGGGCGACGAGTCCGCTCCCGGCGCTGGCGATCCAGACCGGCTTCCGCGCCGTCACCTTGGCGCGGAGCTTCCCCATGATCTCTTCACGGGACGTACGGGGGACGATCACGGGCGCTCCTCTCGGGGACGGCGGGTCGGGCCGCGCAGCATACCGACCCCGCCCCCGAGCGGTCCCCGCCGCGCGAGGCGCCGGCGGATCGTCCGCGCGTCGCCGCGACGGGCGGTCAGGGGACGTTCAGCTTCAGGCCGTTCGTCGGCGCGAACCCGAGCGGGGCGCCGGCGTCGAGGACGAACGCCTGGAGGGCGAACGAGTTTCCGCCGATGTCGCTCGGGAGCGCGCCGAGGAGGGTCACGGTGCCGGTCCCCGGGCCGCTCCCGCCGAGCGGGACGACGGGGGCCGGGGGGAGGACGCCGGTCAGGTGGAGCGAGCAGCCGAACCCGAGCGGCGTCTCCCCCTTGTCGAGTCCGAACAGGAGGACCGCGTTGGCGCCGCCGAGGCCGTCGGAGAGGACGAGCGCGATCGGCGCCCCGGCCATCGGCGTGCCGCTCGTGACGGCGAGCTTCGGCACGAACCCGCCGCTCCCCGGGCACCCCTGGCCGACGATCTCGACGCCCGGGACGCCGAACAGATCGACGTACCGGAGCTCGTACGGCGACGCGGTCCCGACCCGGACCACGAGGCCGAACCGGTGCTCGGCGCGGGCGGAGCTCGGGAAGAGCTGGCCGCGGAGGCCGGGCCGGACGTAGGTGTTCTTCCCGGCGGACGCCGGCAGGAGGGTGTGCACCTTCGTGAACGCGGACGCCCCGCTCGCCTTTTCGACCAGGACGAGGTCGCCCACGCCCGCGTAATCGCGATACGTCAGGTAGACGTGGCCGGTGCTCTCCTCGCAGGCGAGCGCCATCACGTCGGTCGTGCTCCCCGCGAGCTGCGTCGACGTGAACGTCGCCACGCCGATCGGCGCCTCCCACGAGGCGCCGTTGTACCGCCGGTACTCGATCACCGCGGGCGGCGACGCGGCGTCGCGCACGTACGCGAGGTGCACCGCGCCGAGGGCGTCCGCGGCGAGGCTCGGGTGGTAGTCGTTCACCCCCGACGTCCCGCCGACCGTCACGCTCGCGCCCGCCCACGCCGTGCCGGTCCAGATCCGGTGCGCGATCACGCCGGGCGGCTGGTTCCGATAGAAGGCGCAGTGCACCCGGTTGGTCGCGTCGACGGCGAGCTTCGTCTGCTGCGCGGAGTACCCGCCGGAGACCGAGCCGAGGTCCTGGAACTGGTTCTGCGCGTTGAACGGCTGCGTGCTGACGGCGAGGTGGTCCTCCCAGCTCGTCGTCCCCTGCAGCACGAGGTAGACGCGGCCGTTCGCGTCGACGGTGATCGCCATCGCGTCGGTGCGCGTCGACGCCGAGCGGCCGAACGCCGCCGAGAGGTCGACGATCGGCGCGGCGGTCCCCGCGCCGAGGTCGTAGCGCCGGTAGTACTGGGCGTAGTTCGACGAGTAGTGATACGCGCCCCACACGACGTGGAGGTTCCCCTGCTCGTCGATCGCGGCGTTGCATCCGTTGGTCGGGAACGTCCCGTTCAGGGCCGACGTCGCGTCGTTGAACACGAACGGCGTGAGGGTCCAGTTCGTGCCGCCGTCGAACGAGGTCGCCAGCCGCACCGGCCGGTCGCCGTTCGGGAGGTTCTCGACGAAGACGCAATGGAGGAACCCCTGGGCGTCACGGACCACGGTCTTGCGGGCCGACGTCGGCGGGTGGATCACGTCGGGCGCGATCTGCACCGAGCTCTGGGCCCCGGCCGGGGGCGCGGCGAGCGCGAGCGCGCCGGCGACGGCGAGCGCGGCGACGACGGGGCGGACCGACGGGCGGACGATGGAAGGCGGACGCGATCGGTTCATGGGGCTCCTCCTCGAGTCGGCCCATGAGAACCGGTTTGTCGGCGTCGCGCCAGCGGCCGCCTCGGCGGGCGCCGGACTCCCGGACGCGGTTCGTCGTCCACCTCTCTATGATCCCGTCCCATGTCCAACCCGCCGCCGCACCGGGTCGCCGGGCACCGCATCCTGAGGAAGCTCGGCGAGGGGGGCTCCGGCGCCGTCTACCTCGCGGCGCCGGACGACGATCCGTCGCGGCGCGTGGCGCTCAAGATCCTCCGTCCGGGGACGACCTTCTCGGAGCAGGAGCGCCGACGGTTCCAGCGGGAGGGGGAGATCGGGCTCGGGCTCGACCATCCGAACATCCTCCCGGCCCGCAAGATCGGCGTCCTCGACGGGGCGTGGGTCATGACGTTCGAGGCGATCGCGGGGTACACGCTCGCCGACGTGGTCTCCGCCGGCTTCCGCGCGCCCGAGGAGGAGGGCGCGGACGCGTGGTCGTTCGACGAGCGGCTCGCGCTCCTCGCCGACGTCGCCGACGCCCTCGCGCACGCGCACGCGCAGGGCGTCGTCCATCGCGACGTCAAGCCGCGGAACGTCATGATCCGTCGCGAGGACCGGCACCCGTTCCTGATCGACTTCGGTCTCGCGCGTGACCTCCGCGCGGACTCGTCGCTCACGAAGTCGGGGGCGGTCTTCGGGACGCCGGCGTACATGGCGCCCGAGCAGCTCGACGGAGACGTGCGTCGGGTCGGCCCCGCGAGCGACGTCTACGCGCTCGGCGTGATGATCCACGAGCTGTTCGCCGGGGCGCCGCCGTTCCGCCACGCGACGTTCGAGGCGCAGCGGCGCGCGGTGGCGGGCGAGGAGCCGCCGCGGCTGCGGGCGCTCGTGCCGGAGGCGCCGGCGGGGCTCGAGACACTCGTGCTCCACACGCTCGAGAAACGCCCCGAACTCCGGCCGCGGGCGGGCGTCGTCCGCGACCAGCTCCGCCGGCTCGGCCGAGGCGAGGAGACCGGCTTCTCCCACGCCGTCCACGCGCGACGGGCGGCGCGGCGCGTCCACCACGCCCGGTTCCCGCTCGTCGCCGCGGCGGCGGTCGTGCTGGCGGCGCTCCTGGGATACTTCGCGGTGAGGTACTCCGACGAGCTGTCGCGCGTCGAGCTCCTCGAGTTGAGCGCCCTGTTCGACCAGGCGGCGATCGACGTCGCGAACGGAGAGCTCCAGTCCGCGCTCGTTCCGCTCCGGGAGGCGATCGCCCGGCGCCCCGACGACCCGACCGGCCACCTCGAGATGGCGGCGGCGTACGCCGCGTTCGACGCGAGAGACGAGATGCGGCGGGCGCTCGGGTCGGCGCGGGCGCGCGGATTCCGCGCCGAGGAGATCGACCGGGATTCGGCGAGGGAACTCCATCACCTCGGGCTGAAGCTCCTCGCGGAGCAGCGGTACGACGAGGCGGCGATCGCGCTCCGGGCGTCGATCGCGCGCGAGGACGGGCCGACCGCGCCGCACCTCGCGCTCTTCCGCTGCCTCCACCTGCTGCAGCGGCACGAGGAGTCGAAGCAGGTGATCCGGTCGTACCTCGACTCGCTCGCCAGGCGGAGCCTCGTCTATCCGTTCATCGAGGCGCAGCTGCTCGAGCTCACCGGGGCCCCGGAGCTCGCGCTCCGGAGATACCGAGAGCTCGACCCGACGAACCTCGACCCGGCCAACCGGAGCCGCCGTCGCCGAGCGCTCGCGCGGGTGCTGGTGAAGCAGAAGCAGTTCGGGGAGGCGTTCGCGATCCTCGACGAGCACCTGCAGGAGGAGACGCGCGACGGGGCGGCGTGGTTGCAGCGCGGCGTCGTGCAGCTGAAGCTCGGCCGCGTCGACGCGGCCCTGGCCGACGGCCGTCGCGGCGCGCGGCTCGCGCCGCGGGACCACTCGCGCGCCATCCTCTTCGTCGGCGCGGCCTGGATCGTCCGGGACACGGACGGCGCGGAGGCGCGGCGCATCCTCTCGCAAGCCGGTTCGGAGATCGACTTCGACCCCCTCCTCGCCGCGCAGGACGCGTACGACTCCGCGCGCGCGGCGATGAACCGCGGCGACGTGGCCGCGGCTCTCGCCGCGTTGGCGCGGACGCTCGAGTTCGACCCGGACCACGCGCCCGCGTTGACGCTCCGCGCGAACGAGGACTGGTACGCGGGTCGGTTTCGGGAGGCGTTCCTCGGCTTCGACGCCGCGCAGCGGACGTACCGCTCGACCTGGCGGGTGGACGGGCAGGCGCTCGCCACGTGGCGGCGTTTGCAGAGCACCACCTACCGGAATCTCCGGGTGGCGATCCACGTGGGGAGGTTCGCGACCGGGGTGGAGATCGGCGAGGAGCAGTTCGCCGACCACTCGGCGCGGACCGTGGCGGAGATCCTCGACGAAGGAGGGGACGTCGACCCGGTGCTCCGCCTCAACTACGCGGAAGCGCTCGCGCGCCGGGGCTCGGGCGAGCACGACGACTGCGGTCTCGCCCGACGCATCGTGTCGGCGCCCGGGTTTCGGGAGGAGCTCGGCGAGGATCCGGCCGTCGTGGCCGTCCTCGCCGAGATCGAACGCGGGTGTCCGTGAGCGCCGGCGCGCTCAGGGCGAGCCGCAGGAGGACATCGCCGGGACGGTGACCGTCCGCAGGTCGCCGTACAGCGTGCCGGCCGGCGCGCCGGGGATCGCGGTGAGCGACACGGCCCGCAACGCCACCGGGACGTCGAGCGGCGCGATGAGCGTCCGGATCGGCACGCGGATCTCGTTGGTCTGGTCCAGGAGGACGTCGTTCCAGGTGAACTCGAGGTAGCCGGGGGTCAGGGACGGGTCGCCGCTGACGAGCGACTTCCGCGACTGGTACGGCGGCGCGGTCGGGGACCGGGTCTCGAGATCCGCGGTCGGGACGGTCAGCGCGACGTCGTCGATCGGGTAGTCGACGCGCACATTGCACGCGGGCACGCCGCGCACGGTGGCGGCCGGACAGCGCCCGCAGGTCGCCTCGAGCTCGGTCAGGCTCGCGCCCGCTT